>JBCCWM010000140.1:0-10590 GCA_039193505.1 Pseudomonadota bacterium
AAATCATGTTCGGCAGGCTCAAGGACTGGCGCCGGATCGCGACCCGCTACGACAGATGCCCCAAGGTCTTCCTGTCAGCAATCGCCTTGGCCGCCGCCGTCATCTTCTGGCTTTGACAATCAATGAGTCTGGACCCTAGGTCCAATGCGGATCGGCACCGCCGGGCAGCGCTGCGCGGGCTCGTCGCACTCGCTCTGGGGGAACGTTGGAGGAGGCCGCGAAAGCCAGAACATGCGTCTCGTCGCTGAGCACGAAGTCGAGCACCGCCGCCAGAAACTCCGGGGTGCGCGCTGCTGCCGCGATATCAGCCCGGTCGAGGCCGGTTGTGTCGAGAAACGCGCCAACGCGATCTGGCTCCTCCGCCAACCACGCGAGGGCCGATGCTGCGAGGGTTTCCGCTTGGTCATTTTCCATGTAGGGTTGTGCACTGTTATCGGGAACAATTAAGATAATAACGGCCTTTGTAGTAGCGAGCGAGGATTCAAAAAAGCGACGGGAGTGAAGAATGGCTGCGTCAGTCTTGGTTGTCGCCCCGAACCCATTGCAACGCACGGCGTGGCGCGCCCATCTGTCGGCCGCGTATCACGTTGTCTCAGAGGCCGGCTCCCTTGCCGAGGCCGCCATGCTTGCCCGCGATGCCGTGCCGGACGTGGTGCTCGCAAGCTCAGATCTTGTGGTCGATGACGACCCGGTCGACCTTCACACTCTGCGCCAAACCGCCCTCACGTCCGAAGCCGCCTTGCTGATCGTCACGCCGACGATCGCCGGCGCTGTTGAGGCCGGGTTCTCCGCCGGCTGCGACGACGTTCTGATCGATCCAGTGACGCCGACCGCTCTGCGCACGCGGGTTCGTCGGGCGCACCGGGACAAGAAGGTTCTGGACAGCCTGGATCTCTGTACATCTGCCTTTTGTGCCGACAGACTCCCTCTGACGAGAGAGGATCTACCCTCGATTGTGCGCGTGTGCCCCACGAATGCGCCCTGCTGCAATCTGGCGGGGCTGACAGTGGAGCGCTGTCTCACAAAGCCGGACCCTCATCACCTCGTTGAGGTCGTCGCGGCCAGCGACCCAGACGTCGTCGTGATCGAACACATGCCAAGTGCTGGATTGGATGCCCATGTCTATTTGGCACTTCTCGATGCGACGGCCGTCACTCGCAACATCGCCCGTTTTGTGGTCATGGCCGATCAGTCCGAGCATGACGCGAGCCTCGCGCTCGACCTAGGCGCGCACGAACTCGTCATGCCTCCGTTCCTGCCGGGGGAGGTTGCCAGTCGCATTCGCGCGCTCGCGCGGCGGCGCGCCCGGTTTGACCACATGCGCCGGCAGCTCCACAGCAAACTCCGCCTCGCGTCGATCGATGCACTGACCGGCCTCTCGAACCGCCGTCACCTTGCCAGTGAAGTGCCACGGCTCCTGCGCGAGGCGAGGCATCGTGGGGCCATGTCGGCCCTGTTCATGCTGGACATCGACCACTTCAAGAACGTGAACGATCGCCACGGTCATTTGGCGGGCGATGTGGCCCTGATTGAAGTCGCGCGACGCCTGAGAGCCATGGCCGGCCCGCGCGATTTTTTGGCCCGCTTCGGCGGGGAGGAGTTCCTTTTGCTCCGGACCTCAACCACCTCGCAGGATGTGGGCGCGTTGGCCGAGCGTTTGCGTAGCTCGGTTGAGGGGCGCCCGATTGCGCTGCCCTGCGGTCACACGATCAAGCTGACCGCAAGTCTCGGTGTGGCGATTGCGCCCGCGTCGGGGGACTGCACGCTCGACCAACTGGTCCGCTCTGCAGATCGAGCGCTCTACACATGCAAAGCGGCCGGACGGAACTGCGTGAGGATCCGTGAGGTCGCCGCCTGAGGCTCAGTCTCCCTTGGCACGCATGCGCTTGCTCCGCTCCGCAATCCAGGCATCCACATTGTCGGCGATTTCCCGACGTTGATCGGGTGTGAGCGTTTCAAGATAGCCGATCATCATGTCGCGCGCGACATCGGCCAGCGCGCTCCACTCCGCCTGCTGGCGGGTGACGACGGCATTGATCGCCGCAACATCGAGCGTCTCGCTGCGGAGCAGGCCCACGAACTCCCGGCGCATCGAACGGATCTCCCGGGCATGGCTCTCAAATTCGCTGCGTCGACCAACCAAAGCCCGGCGAAACGCCCGCTTCGTGTCCGCCGGAAGGGCTTGCTGAAGAACCCGAAACTCTCCGTCGAGGCCCGGTGGAAACACCGGAGCGATGAACGGACCCCGCAAGATCGCGCCAGCAATCAACCCGATCAGAACGAAGTTCAGGGTGAGCGAGGCGAAGAGGAGGATGCGTGACGTCCGCACAGACCTGGTTTCAACACTCATCGGCTACCCTTCAGCCAAGAAGGCTGTCAGCGGATCGTCCACCGCACCGGCGCCGGGAGCCAACCAAACCGTCGCCTCCTCCACCCCAGTGTACCCCACCAACAGACCAAAAAGCGCTGAGGCAGCGAGCGCGGTTGCGCCGCTCAAGCCGCCGAACGGCGCGAAACTCTCTCGGAGCAAGTGAAAGACGGATTGAAAGCGGGTGGAACGGGTTTTCACCTGCAAGGCCTGTGCGTCCGAACGGACACGCGCCATCAAGGCCTCCGACGGGGGCGGCGCGGCCGCAGCGAGCTCTGCCAGAGCGCGATGGAGCGCATCGTCCGGGTCGGTGGGGCGGATCGGATCTGTTTTGCGCGTCATCTCGGATCATCCCTGTAGCTCAATCCGTCGACCTTGTCTTTCAGTGCTGCGCGCAGACCGCGCTTGCCACGTGCGATCAGGCTTTCCACGGCTTCCACCGACACTCCCATGATCTCGGCAATCTCGGGATTGCCGCGCTCCTCAAGGTGGCGGAGCGTGACGGCGAGGCGCTGGTTGGGCGGCAACGCCTCGATTGCGGCTCGGAGCGCCACATGCCGGTCATCGGAGATCAGGCGGGCGTCCGCGCTGGGCGAGGGGTCGGGCGGCTCCGCAACGTCGTCGAGCGGGGCCTGCCGACGGCGCCGACGCAGCCGGTCGGTGCAAAGATTGGACGTCACCCGGTAGAGCCATGTCGAGATCCGCGCCTCCCCCGGCCGCCAGTCCGGGGCGATCCGCCAGAGCCTGAGCATCGCCTCCTGCGCCACATCCTCTGCCTCGGTCACATCGCCGAGCATGTGATAGGCGAGTGCGTGGCAGCGCGGCGTGTGGGCCTCTGCCAGCTGCTCGGCCGCGCGCTCGTCGCCTTGGACAAATGCTTCAAGAAGGCGCGCCTCGTGAGCCAAGTCGGGATCATCTAGCGCCATGGTGCGGGGATCAGCCAGATCGAACCTGGGACGCCCGGTGGCAGCAGGGCGCCAGACACGCAGAATCGGTTTGCGCCCGAACAGATCGGCGCGCCCATCGGCCGCACTCATCATCGCTCGCAGTCACTCCGTCTCCGTTGTTCCCGTTGTATTGAATGAGATACGGACGAGCACCAGATGTCCGTCGCGCGGGCGACATATGGCTGCAAGATGACCCGTCGGTCATCACTAAGACGGAGATGCGCCGAATGCCCTACACATCGACGAGAACGGCGCGCCGGCCGGACGCAGATCGAGATCTGCGCCTCTCGATCACCCGCGGCTGGCAGTGTCGGTGTCCGCGCTGCGGCGTCGGCGCGATGATGACCGGCTATCTGAAAGTCCGAGACACGTGCCCCAGCTGCGGTGAGCCGCTGCACCACCACCGGGCCGATGACGGACCGGCCTGGGCCACAACTCTGATTGCCGGACACCTGATGGCGCCCCTGATGCTCTTTGTTTTCGAGGCCTGGCGCCCGCCCGGCTGGGCTATGGCGCTCGGGTTCTCGGTCGTGTTCACGGCCCTCTCGCTCTTTCTCCTGCCGCGGATCAAGGGTGTGTTCGTCGGCCTACAATGGGCCAAACGGTTGCACGGCTTCGGTCACGCGCTGGACGGGGAGCGTCCCGGCGGACCATGATCCGCGCATGGACCCGCAGGAGATCCGCGACGCCGCCACAGTGATCCTCGTCCGCCGGGACGGGACCGAGCCGCGCGTTCTGATGGGGCAACGTGGGGCAGCAGCGTCGTTCATGCCGTCGAAATTCGTGTTCCCAGGTGGGCGGGTCGATCCCGCGGACGGAGAGGTCGACTTGCAGCCCGGGCTCCAGTCGGAGTGCCGGCGGCGTCTCCTGGTGGACGCGACGACGAGCCCCGAAGCGCTCGCTGCAGCGGCCATCCGAGAGCTCCGGGAGGAGACGGGTCTGTCGCTCGCGCGTGTGGGGTCGGCGGTTGGGTCTATCCCGGCGGGATGGGCATCGTTCTACGAGCAAGGGCTCACGCCATCGGGCGACGCGCTGACCTTCATGTTTCGGGCGGTCACGCCTCCGGGGCGACCGCGCCGCTTTGACGCCCGGTTCTTTCTTGCCGAGGCGTCGGGCCTTCTCGGCGATCCGGAGGACTTTGGCGCAGCAGATGGTGAGCTTGCGCATCTCTCCTGGCTGGCCATCGCCGACGCCCGCGCCCTTGACCTGCCATTCGTGACGCGCGTGGTCCTCGCCGAACTTGAGGACCGGTTGAACGACAGCCAGGCGAACCGGCCGGTGCCCTATTTCCGTCATGGCGCTGAGGTCTCGGAGGTGCTGACCCTCTGAGGACTTGACACTCCCCGCTCGCGAGTGGGATAGACGCGGCTTGAGAAACGCCCGGTTCAAGCGGAGCAGAAGATGGCTAAGCCAACCACAATCAAGATCCGCCTCAACTCGACGGCCGACACGGGGCACTTCTACGTGACCAAGAAGAATGCCCGGACGATGACCGAAAAGATGACTGTTCGAAAGTATGACCCTGTCGCGCGGCGCCATGTCGAGTACAAGGAAGGCAAAATCAAGTAAGCCACTTGATGTGGAGAGGTCGTCGGGTGCGGGTCGATGACCCGGGCCGATGAAGTCTATACCGTTCGTCACAGCGAAGCGCGCGACATCGCACAGATCGACGCCCTTCTCCGCCGCAGCTTCTCGCGTCTTCTGAAGGCGGACTATCCCCCCTCCGTGATGGTGACGGCGGTGCCCCTGATCAGTCGTGCGCAGCCATCGCTGATCAAATCAGGCACGTACTACGTCGCGGAAGACGAGGACGGCGCGATTGTCGGTGTTGGGGGCTGGACCCGGTTAAACCCGCATGCCGGGCGGATCCTGCCTGGTCGGGCGAGTGTCCGCCATTTTGCGACCGACGCAGATCGAGCGCGGCGTGGCGTCGCGGCGGCTCTGATGAGTCGGGTTGTTGAGGAGACACGGGCTTTGGGCCTCATCGCGCTCGACTGCGTCTCGACCCGGACCGCGGTGCCGTTTTACCTCGCACAGCGCTTCCGGTCCGTTGGCGATGTCACCGTTACGTTGCGGCCGGGGATCGTGTTTCCGGCGATCCTCCTTCAGCGTCCCATCTCATAACGCATAAAAAAAGGGCCGGCAGCGCCGGCCCTTTGAACAGCTGGACTGCTCTCACTCGCGCTCGCCGAAGAACTGGAGCAGGAACATGAACAGGTTGATGAAGTTGATGTAGAGGCTCGTCGCTCCCATGATCGCGGCTTTGCCGAGATAGGCTTCACCGCCCATCGAGCTCATCTCAAGATACTCGTTCTTGATCCGCTGCGTGTCATAGGCCGTGAGGCCCGCGAAGATCAGCACGCCGAGCGCCGAAATCGCAAACATGAGCGCGGGGCTTTGCAGGAAGATGTTCACTATGGCCGCAACGATCAGGCCGATCACACCCATGATCAGGAAGCTTCCCCAGCCGGAGATGTCCTTCTTCGTGGTGTAGCCCCAGAGGCTGAGACCCGCGAAGGCGATTGCGGTGATGAAGAATGTCTGCGCAATCGAGAAGCCGGTGAACACGGCGAAGATCCACGAGATCGACAGGCCCATCACGGCCGCAAACCCGTAGAAGAAGAGCTGCAGCGCCTGCTCGGACAGGCGGTTCACCATCGCACCCATGGTGAAGACCATGATGAGCGGGGCAAACATGATCACCCAGCGAAGCGGCGAAAAGTAGATCGCCTCCACCATCGCGACCGGGATCAGACCCGTTTGCGGCTGAACGCCGGCGCGAACGGCGTCGACATAGGCGTTTGCATCGGTCCCGAAGACCCATGCCACAGCGCCGGTGACGACCATTGCGATCGACATCAGGCCGTAGACCTTGTTCATGTGTGCGCGCAGGCCGGCATCGATCTCAGCCGTGCGAACCGCTGTCCCGCGACGGACAGTCTCAAATTCGGCCATCAAAACCCTCCATAATTGACCGGTCACCGGGACGGATCCCCCACCCGGTATGTTGGTGATATTGGCCGTGCGGCAGGGCGTTTCAAGAGATTTGATCAGGATCAAGGCAGGCTGCGACGGACCGTCCTTAATCTTGTCAGTCCCGCGCCCGAAGGACCGGTGCGGGCCTCAGGCGCAAGGGACGCGCTGCAAAAAGAAGGCTCGCCACGAGACTTGCCGTTGCGCCGCCGACAACGATCAAAATCGCCGAAACGGCCTCAAACTGGTAGTCGGCCTGCATCACGAAGCGCATCACCCCCCACGCGCCGAGACCGCCCGCAGTGATCGCGACGACCCCCGCCGCCGCACCGAGAAGCGCTGAGCGCAGGGCGAACGAGGTCAGGATGCGTCCGCGTGTCGCACCCACGGTCTTGAGCACAGCGGCCTCAAAGACCCGCCGCCGCTCCCCCGCTGCTGCCGCTCCGATCAGAACGATGAACCCTGTGACAAGCGTTGCCACCGCGCCGTAGCGCGTTGCGGTCGAGAGACCGTCGAGCGCTTCGGCCGCCCGCGCGATCGCCTCGCGCACGGGCACGGCTGTGATGTTCGGATAGGCATCGGCGACCCCGCGGAGGAGCGGCGCCTCGCGCGCCTCCTCTGCATAGACCGTCGCGATATGCGTGTGCGGCGCACCCGCCAGGGCGCCGGGGTTCAGCGTGATTAGGAAGTTGATCCCCATGTTCTGGAACTCGACAACGCGAAAGTTCACGATCTCCGCAGTGATGTCGCGTCCGAGAACGTTCACCGTCATCCGATCGCCGAGTTGGAGGCCCATTTCCTCAGCCTCCTCGGCCGCGAAACTCATCACCGGCGGGCCGTCATAGTCCGGTGCCCACCACTCTCCTTCCGTGAGCAACGTGCCATCGGGCATGGCCTGCGCGTAGGTCACCCCCCGATCGCCGCGGAGCGACCAGTGCCCCTCCCCGGTTTGCGACCGGACATAGGCGCCCGCGGGCTGATCGTTCAGCCGGGTTATGATCCCGCGGAGCATCGGCGCGGTCTCGACCCGCTCGGCGCCGCCTGCGTCCATCGACAGCCCTCTGAACCCAGACAACTGATCTGTTTGGATGTCGACAAAGAAGAAGGCCGGCGCGACATCCGGGAGGTCGCGTGTGATGACGCCGCGGAGATTGGCATCGATTTGACCGATGGCAGCCAGAACCGTCAGACCGAGACCGAGCGAAAGAATGACCGACTGCGTCTCGCCCCCGGGACCGCCGACGGCGCTGAGGGCAAGGCGGAGCGCCGGGCGTCCCCGGGCCACACCGCTCCGCGCGAGGCGCCGTGCCAGCGCTCGTGTGCCAAGTGCTGCGAGGGCTAGTCCGAAGAGAGCCGCAAGGATCCCGGCCGCCGTCCAAAGCGCCAGAGTGGGGATGCCGGAAAACCAGGCCGCGCCCCCGATCACGATGCAGGCAAGCGCGAAGATCAGCGCGACAAACCGTGTAGGTGGCAGGCCCCTGGCGCCCTCGCTCGCATCCCGGAAAAGCGCGGCCGCACGGATTCCGCGCGCCCGCGCCAGCGGCCAGAGCGTGAAGATCAACGCCGTGAAGATTCCATAGAACGCGGCCTCCGTGAGAGGCCGGGGATAGATGCCGAAGAGCGCCGGGACCGGCAGCCGGTCTGCCAAAAACGGACCGAAAAGGGTCGGCACACCCGCACCGAGCAAAAGGCCCAAGGCCACACCCAAGAGCGACAGAATGCCGATTTGCACGAAATAGACAGTGAAAATGCCGTCGCCCGTCGCGCCGAGTGTTTTGAGCGTCGCGATGGTCTCGGTCTTGCGTTCAAGAAAGGAACGGACGGCCGCCGCGACGCCCACTCCTCCGACCGCGAGCCCCGCCAGTCCGACCAGAACCAAAAACGAGGACAGCCGATCGACGAAGCGCGCGATCCCAGGCGTGCCGTCACGGTTGTCGCGCCAGCGAAGACCGGTGTCGCGAAACTGGCGGAGGGCATCGCGCCGAAGAGGGCCAATCGCCGCGCCAGAGTCGAACCGCATGCGATAGGCCGTCTCGAACAGCGTACCCGGGGTCAGCAGACCGCTCTCCGCAAGGGCATCGGTCGCGACGATGATCCGAGGGCCGAGTGCAAACCCCGAGGTCAAGCCGTCGGGCTCATGCTCCAGGATGGCGCGCAGCTCAAACTCCTGCGTGCCGAGGCGAAGCACATCCCCGACCTCAAGTCCGAGGCGTGCGACAAGAACGCCCTCCGCCACGAGACCCGGGCGGCCGGTGGCCCCGTCTAGGGCCTCAGACAGCGGCATCTCGGGTTCAAGGACAACCTCACCGTAGAGCGGGTAGACTGCGTCGACGCCTTTGACCTGTGCCAGCGCGCGCTCCGTCTCTCCTCCGATTTCGGCCGTGGCAAGCGAGCGAAAGTCGACAATTTCTGATACGTCGGTTGCGTTGGCGCTCAGCCAGTTGCGTTCGGCTTCGGAAGCGAACCGGTAGGTGAATCGCGCTTCGGCGTCGCCGCCGAGAAGCGAGGACGCTTCGCGGGTCAGCCCTTCCTGGATCGCCGTGCGTACCGAACCCACGGCCGCGATCGCGCCCACACCGAGCGCGAGACACGCCAAAAAGATCCGGAAGCCGGCCAGCCCACCGCGGAGTTCCCGAAGGGCAAAGCGCACTGTCGGCGGCAGTCTCATGGTGCGACCGTCTGAGCGGTGCGCAAAGGCGTCGGTTCGGGCGAGCCCGAACCCGCGCGCTTGCGCGCGGCCTCTGCGGTCCGCAGAGGCGACGCCGTCCCCGTCGCGCTCACTCCGCTGCCTCTGCAAGAGGTTCGAGCCGTCCGTCCCGTAGGCGGACCACACGGTCACACCGCGACGCCAGTTCCGGTGCATGGGTCACCAAAACCAAAGTGGCGCCGTGCCGATCCCGAAGACCAAAGAGCATCCCCATAATCGCCTCACCCGTTGCCCCATCGAGATTGCCGGTCGGCTCGTCCGCCAAAAGGATCTCGGGCCGTGGTGCGGCGGCCCGCGCCAGCGCAACGCGCTGCTGCTCGCCCCCTGAGAGCTGCGCGGGATAGTGGTCCAGACGGTCGCCGAGGCCGACCGCCTGAAGCTCTTTTGCCGCACGTTCAAACGCGTCGCCGAGCCCTCCGAGCTCAAGCGGCACAGCTACGTTTTCAAGCGCCGTCATGGTGGGAATGAGGTGGAAGGATTGGAACACGACCCCCATATGTTCGCGGCGAAACCGTGCCAGATCATCCTCGCCGAGGGCGGTCATGTCCCGCCCGAGGACGCTGATTTGGCCCGCGGATGCCCGCTCAAGACCGCCCATCACCATGAGGAGCGACGACTTGCCCGACCCTGACGGCCCGACGAGCCCAACCGTCTCGCCCCGCGTGATCGAGAGAGTGATGCCTTTCAAGATCTCAACACGCCCTGCGTTGCCGTCGAGCGTGAGGTGCGCATCGTTGAGGGAGATCACCGGGTCGGTCATAAGCTGGCTCCGCCACTGCCTCGTCGCCGCGAGATATGGGGCGCTGTGGCGAGTTCGCAACGCCGTCGCCGCGGGAATTCTCGTGTTTTCGCCCGCAGCCGCCGAGGACATCACGCTGGTCGCGTTCGGCGACAGCCTCACGCAGGGCTTCGGGTTGCCTGAGGCGGAGGGGTTTGTGCCGCAGCTTGAGACCTGGCTGAGAAACAACGGCGCCGCGGTCGATGTGATCAATGCGGGTGTCTCGGGCGACACAACCGCGGGCGGGCGCGCGCGGATCGCGTGGACGCTTTCAGGGGAGGTCGATGCGGTGTTGGTTGAGCTCGGCGCGAATGACATGCTCCGAGGGCTCGAGCCCAGCGATGTCAGGGCAAATTTGAAGGCGATCCTTGTCGCCATAGACGACGCGTCGCTGCCCGTCCTCCTCGCCGGCGTGCCGGCGGCGGGCAATTACGGACCGGACTACAAAGCTGAGTTTGATGCGATTTTTCCGGATCTCGCCCGGGAATACGACGCGATCCTCTACCCGAACTTTTTCGCGGGTCTCGGGTCAGAGACGCTGACGGGGGCGGCGGCCCTCATGCAGTCCGACGGCATTCATCCGAATGCCGCCGGCGTCGCGCGTATCGTTGAGGATATTGGCCCGCACGTTCTTGAGTTGATCGCGCGGGCGCAGGAGTGATCAGCGCATTCGCATCGCGGCCGGTGCCGTCCAGTTGAGCGCGCGATCGCGCTCGGCCTCCGACAAGCCCACATCTTTCAATTGCGCCTCCGACAGTGCGGCCAACTCGCGCTTTGCGCGATAGGCGGCATCCGCGGCGATCAGGGCAGACACGAT
>JBCCWM010000141.1:0-10479 GCA_039193505.1 Pseudomonadota bacterium
ACGCGCTAGCGGAGAGCCCGCCGGACCCGAGCGAGGCCTCCGCCGATGCGCCGCCAGTGGCGGAGATGCCGCTTGCGGCCATCGCGCCGGCGGTTGGCAAACGGCCCGTGGAGGCGCCCGCTGCACCGCCGATGCCGGCCGTGGCACTCGCCGAGAGACCGGGCAGCGCGGCACTGCCGGAGACGCCGCCGAGACCCGCCGTGGCTGAGGCCGAGACCGAGGGCAGCCTGCCGGACGCGCTCGCCGACACGCCGGGCAAACCACCTGACGCGCCGGCCGAAAGGCCGGGCAAACCACCGGATGCGCTGGCCGACAGGCCGGGGAGGCCGCCGGATGCACTGGCCGTCAGGCCTGGCAGCCCGCCGGATGCGCCGGCCGAGAGGCCTGGCAGGCCGGCGGACGCATTGAACGCCCCCGGGAGCCCCGTTCCAAGCGAGCCGGAGAAGCCCGCTGAGAAGCCGCCGGCCGATGCGCCGATGGCGCCGGAGATCCCGGCGGAGGCGCTCACAGAGATGTCGACGCCAGGAAGGCTGAGCCCGGCTGAGCCCGAGATCCGAGGGGTCTCGATCCCGTTGAAAAGCGCGTTGGACCGCCAGGAGCGCGGGTCTTCGCCGGCGGCTTGGGCGGCCTCGGCGATCG
This sequence comes from Pseudomonadota bacterium, assembly GCA_039193505.1. Taxonomy (GTDB): domain Bacteria; phylum Pseudomonadota; class Alphaproteobacteria; order Rhodobacterales; family Rhodobacteraceae; genus Algicella. The sequence continues at coordinate 640 of JBCCWM010000141.1, forward strand.
GAACATCATCGCCGCCGGGTGCGAAATCTGGCGTGTCGGGGCTCTGGCCGCCGCCCGGCAGCGTCTCGAACTGGTAGCGGTCTTCCTTCAGCGTCAGCGCGAGCGTTGCGCGCAGCGGCACGCCCTCGGGCGCAAAGAAGTCGAGCGTTTCGTCATAGGACGACATCATGCCGACAAAGGCGAACGTCCCCCATTGAAAGCGGCACTTCTGGGGGGCCTTCATCCGGTCGCCCTCGGCCCGCGGCTGCATGAAGGCGTCGGCCACGCGGCGGGTCAGCAGCCGCACATCGCTCAACGCCTCATGGGACGGCGCCGTGATGGTGCGGGTCTCGCCCTCCGCCGCTTCGCCTGTGTCGCCGCTGCCCGCCTGAAGCTCCACCTCCGAGGCCGCGCGGGCGACGCTCGTGTCGAAGACGAGCTGCAGAGTGAGGCTCGATTCGCTCTTGTCGATGAACTGCGCCGCGGCCTCCTGGGTGCCGCCGGAATTCGAGGTCTCGAGCGTGTTCGACTGGGTGACCTTCAGCGTCTCGGGGTTGAATTGGACAGCAATCGCCGCGTCGAAATCGGGGTTGCCGCTGTCGTCGAGCGGGATCATCGCGGCCTTCTGGAGGCGGAGGCTACCCGGCATCGGCGCCTCCTTCGAACGGCCGCCGCTCGAGCTCCAGCCCCTCATAGACGAGGTGCAGCTCCTCGATCGCCACTTGCGATGCAGTGGAGGAGAGCTCCGGTCCCTTGAACTTGGACGGCATGACGTTGCGGAGCTTCCAGACGAGGAGCGGTCGCGCCTCGCCGCCCGCGTCCTCATCGCGGGACTGGTCCCAGACCTCGATCCGGCCCTGCAGGCGGTAGGCATAGCCCGCCTGTCGCCCGACATGGTCCATCAGCTCCCACATGTGGCGGGTCTCGGTGACGCCGCGCTTCAGGATGACGGGCGAGAAGGTGGTGGGCCCGGCGAGTTGAACCTCGCCCCAATTCCGCCCGCCCTCTTTCAGCGTCTTGACGGTCATGGTGGCCTCAAGGCCCGAGACATCGCTGAACGCGCCCTCGCAGACGATCTGCTCGGAGGCGGGCGCGGCATCCTCAGGATCGCCTTCGACGTAGAAGAGCGAAACCTTGAAGTTATGGGGGACAAACAGCGCCATCAGCGGCCCACCCGGAGGTCGAGCCGGTCTTCGGCGAGGGTCACGTGGATCGCGTCTATGGGAACGGCGGGGCGCATCTCGATCTCGAAGAGGAGTGTCCCGGGCGCAGGGCTCCGCTGCGTGATGCGGTAGCTGTCCTCGGGGGAGCGACCCTCCAGCGCCCCCTGAGCGTGGAGACGCGCGAAGAACGCGTCGAGGAGGAGGCCGGGCCGCGGATCGTCCGGGTCCGTGCGGAACACGAGCCGCTCTCCCGCGCGGCGAAGCTCGCGCCGGAGCCAGCCGAGGAACCGGGAGATCTCGCCCGAGGGGCTCGCCGTGCTGCCACCGAAGGCCGGGCGGGTCAGCCGCTCGTCGTCGAGCACCAGCGCGCCGTGGTTCACCAAAACGCCGATGCCGTGATCCTCGCGCAGGCGCGCCGCCGCCTGCGGCGGCAGCGGCGGATGGGCCCGCTGAAGCTTTGAGAGCGGCTGGCCCGCGACCGAGGCCCAGGGCCCGCGCCGGGCCGTGCTCTCCAGCATCCGCGCCAGGACGACACCCGCAGGGGAGGCCAGCAGCCGGTCGGGCGCCCGAAGATAGGGGTAGAGGAGCTGGATTTGCCGGAGCCCCGCCTCCGCCGGGTCCCCGGTCAGCGCGTCGGCGGCGCCGAGCGCCTCGGGCGACGGCGCCGGAAACCCGCGGTCGCGCTGGCCTTCGGGCGCGAAGGGCAGGCCAAGGAGGAGGTGGAGGTCGGGGCGAACCCGCGCAAGCGTTCCGGCGAGTGCAGCCAGAATGGGTGTGAACGGCTCCACCGCGGCGGGCGGGGCATCGGGGACGTGATCGGGCTCCGTCACAGGGGGAAGATCCGCATCGCAGGGCAGGAAGGCGGGCTCAGGTCGCGGTAAATCGAGCGTTGCGAGGTCTCGGAGACGGGCAGGGAGCTGCAGCCGCTCCAAATCGGGGAGCGCAAGGAAACCTGCGCGGGGCGGGATCATCGCGATCTCGAGGGGGCCGAGCGCGCGCCAGGGATCCGGCGCAAACCAGTCGGCGTCCGGGCGCGGCAGGAACGCGCGCGTGCCCTCCGCCTCATCGACGCGGATCACCCAAAGGGTCTTCTCGATCGCCCGCTCGCCCCGGGAGAAGACATCCGCCACCGCCATCGGGAGCCAGGCCCGGTCCCCGGCGAGATAGCTCGCCCGGGCCGCCCGAACGGTTTCGGCTTCGGGAAAGAGGGCTGCAAACTCCGCTGCGGACGCGATCGGGATCGGCAGGTTGGTGAGCGCCTTCAGCCGCGCATCGTCGGGGCCGGTCTCGAGGCCACCGCGCGCGCCGATGGCGCGGAGCGCGCGCACCGCGGCGTCGAACCCGAGGAGCGAGATCCGCGCGAGCGCTGCCTCCGAGGCGAGGAGGCGCTGCCAATCGGCGCGGCCCGGGCAATGGCCGATGATCACCGCCTCCTGCCCCCCCGCAGGCCGCGGGGGCGGGGCAGCGAGGGTGATCCGCCGGTCGCCGGTGACGAACGCGCCGTCCATCGTCAGCTCTGCAGGATTTCTTCAGCGCAGAGCGTCATCTCCTCCATCGCGACCTCGCCGCCGCCCTTGGCCGAGAGGGTCGGGCCGGTCCACTTGATCGGGAAGCAGGCAATCAGGTTCCAGGTCACGACAACCTCGGAGCGATCCTCGTTCTGCATCTTGATCTGGATGTTGCGCTTGGCGCTGAGGAGCCCCTGCTTGGTTTCCGAGAGCCAGTCCCAGAGGTTCTCGGCCCCGATGAGGCCGCGCTTCAGCATCACGTCGCCGGCCTTGTAGATCCCTGGGATCTTGGCGACATAGTTGGTGCTTGCGTTGCCGAAGCGGTGTTCGGCCACGGTGATCTCGGACATCAGCCCCGAGACCTCGGCAAACCCCGCGATGGTCTCAGTGCCCTGGCCGGGCTCCAGCTCGACAAGGAAATTGAACGCCGAATAGGGCGTTGCGCGGAAGACGGGCATCTTAAGGCTCCCTTACTCCTGGCCGGTGATCTGGCCGATGCGGAAGATGACGAACTCGGCCGGGCGGAGGGGTGCGACCCCGATCTCGCAGATGAGCCGGCCGTTATCGATGTCGTTTTGTGTCATCGTGCTGCGGTCGCAGCGCACGAAAAAGGCCGCCCGCGGCGTCGCGCCGAGGAGGTGGCCCGAGACCCACTCATTGTAGAGAAAGTCTTCGATTGTCGTGCGGACATTGGCCCAGAGCGCTTCGCCATTGGGCTCGAAGACCACCCAGGACGTCCCCCGCTCGATCGAGCGCTCGAGAAACAGGAAGTAGCGCCGCACGTTGACATAGCGCCACTCCGGGTCCGAGCTCATGGTCCGCGCGCCCCACACTTGATGGCCGCGCCCGGAGAACGAGCGGAGGCAGTTGACGCCCGCGGGGTTCAGAAGCTCCTGCTGGAACTGGTTGATCCCCTGACCGAACCGGAGCGCACCAAAGACGGGCGTGTTGGCCGGCGCCTTGTGCACACCCCGCTGGACGTCCGTGCGGGCGTAGATGCCCGCGAGGAAGCCCGAGGGCGGCATCGGGATCGAGGGCTGCGCGCCCGTCGGGTCGATCCCGTCGACCCAAGGGTAGTAAAGCGCCATCCGCGTGGTTTCGAAATTGTCGCGGAACGCGCGCACCTCCGACAACGCCATGCCCTGGCGGCTGTCGACAATGCCGAAGCGGTAGCGCATCCGCTCGCAATGGATCTGCATCTGGACCGCGATGCCCTGGTGGTTGACCGGGTCGACGGCAGCGGCGGGGGTGAGGACGATCGAGATGTCCTCGACCTCCTCGAGCGCGGCAAAGCCGGTGGACCCGAGCAACTCGTTCGTTTCGCCGCCGTAATCCGCGGCGGAGGGCACGTCGCCATCGGTGCCGCCGGCGAGTGTAATGCGGTAGAGCGGGCGGCGCGGGCTGTCGGCGGGCGGGGTCAGCTCCGCCGTGCCGCCGGCCGCGACGAGGGCCGCGTCCCGCGCAATCATCATGTCGAAAAGGGCTGCGTGGATTTGCGCAGGCGTTGAACCCGCGGTGATCGCTGCGCTCACCGGCTGCGTGAGCTGGGCAAAACGGCCCTCGGGCGTCACCGGCATGGCGCCCGGCAGCCCCGCGGCGGTCAGCGGAATGTCGGCGAAGGTCGCGATGGGCTCCCCGCTCTCAAGGACATCGACGGAGAAGCCGCGCTGCACAAAGAGCGCTTCGGCCGCCCCGGGCGCGCCCGCAAGTGCTGCGAGCGTGAGGTCATAGGCCGCGCCGACGCCCACATTCATCGGGGCCGCGGCAACGGTGAACACGGTGCCGGCCGCGTTGAGCGTGCCGCGAAGCGTGCGGAGCGCGCCCCAGCCGGACTGGTTCGCCACAAAGTCGCTGACATCGGCCGCGCGGCTCAGCCGAAGTTCCGCGGCCGTGCCCGCCGCCAAAGCAGCGCCAACAGGTGGCGCGACGCGGACACGTCTGAGGACCGCGCCCTGGGGCAGGGTCGCGATGGCGATGCCGGCACCGATATCCGTCACGGGCACGCTCACCGGCGTCAGCGGCGCGGGATCGGCGTTGATCACCCGCGCGTTGGTGTTGGCAACAAAGACAAGATCGTCGCCGGCGCGCGTCACCAGCGCTGTTAGGCCGCGGAGCGGAAAGCCGGCATGGGCGCCGGTGCCGTTGAAGCTCGCGCCGGGCAGGTCGCCCGCGATCTCGAGGAGCGCGGTTTCGCCGTCCTCGATCTCGGTCACTGTCGTCGCGCGGAGGAGGCTTTGGCTGTCGTCCCACGTGAACTCAAGCGTCAAGTTCCCGCCCGAGCCGGGAAACCGCGCGTCAAAGCGCACGCGCGTGTTGGCATCCGTGACGGTCGCCGCGGCGGCGGACCCGTTCCGCCCGGTCTCGTCGGTGCCGTTCACGCCCCCAAGGACGCGCGCCACGTAGAGCTGTCGGCCGCCATTCTCAAAAAAGGCGCGCGCGCCAAGGGCTGTGTGGTTGGCCACCGCCTCGCCCCCGAGCGTCAGGTCGTCCAGGCCGCCGAACATCTGCAAGAAGCCATTGAAGCTCGTCACCACTTCGGGTGCACCGCGGACGGGACCCGTGCGGGTCGGGCCGACAATGCCGGCGACGCTCGTTCCCACGCCTTCGATGGATCGTGCTCGGAAGCTTGTCTCTTCGACATACACTCCCGGCGCCAAGTATTCGGGCATTGTGTCAGCTCCTCGTCACGGGGTTCTCAGGATCAGGGTCTCGGCAGGTGGAGAGGCGAGGCGTATCACCCCGCCCGGCCGGATGGTGAAGGTGGCCTCGGCCGCAAAGCCGCCGCCTGCACCGCGGATCTCGGCCGCGGGGAGGGCATCGGGATCGGTCGCCTCCGTGTCCGCAGCGGCAGCGCTCGCCAGGACGGAGACCGTGATGGTCCGATCGAGGGCTCCGGCCTCGATCATTGCGCGGGTCGGCGCCGGCATGCCGGTCAGAGCGAGGCGAACCTCGCCACGTCGGTCGGCCTGGCCGCGATAAGTGCGGTCGGCCGTGTGCGTTGGATCGGCCACTGGCAGGGCAAGTCGCACGGTCACCACCGCCCAGGAGGCCGGCGCCCCCTCCCCCCAGACGAGCCGGGCGGAGAGGACACCGCCCGCATCGCCCCGGACAGCTTGGGGCGCGCGGAACACGCGGAGGGGACGCTGAACTCCACCGCCGCCATCGACGGCGAACCTGCGCGCGTTGAACCGGCCGCCCGGCAGCACCAAGCGCCCCGCAACGGGATAGGGCGGCTCGGGGGGCGGCGCGAGATCGGCCTCCTCCGGTCGCCCGGCCAGAACACGGGAGAGCGCCTCGGGCCTCTGCCGCGACAGGATCACGCGACCCGGGCGCGAGAGTGAGCGGAGATCGCTTGGCGCGGTCGAGAAGACAACCTCAGGTGTGGCGTCGATGCGGAGGGCCGGTCGAAGGTCTGTCACCACTTGTGCGGCGCCATTGACCACTGTGCGGCGCGTCTCGATCAACCCCGACGCCTCGACCAGCTCGAGGCTCGCCGATGCGTGGCGCACGACGGTCTCGAGGATCCGTGTCATGGCTGGGTTCCCGTGGGAAGCACAATTGTCGTGACCGGCGGGCTGACTGTCGCGGGCACCGACGGCTCGAGGCGCACGGTCTTCAAGACATATGGCGCGGAGAGCCGGTAATCGCCCGGGATCGCGTCCCAGATCCGCAGAAGGGTCTCGGTTGTCAGATCCTCGGGCGTGACCCGCAGCCCATCCTCCTCACCCCAGCGCGGATCGCCAGGGCCGAGATTGGTCGGATCGAGCTCGAACGAGGCGCCGATCTGTTGCATCGCCCACGCCAGGAGCGGCGCCTCGTTGATCGTGGTTTCCGTCCAGGCGACCAGGAGGAGGTGCAGATTGACCGGCAGCTCAGGCTGGCGGGGCTGTCCCGGCGCCGGCGGCGCTAAGTAGCGGTTTCGCCCGTCGCGGTCGACGGAAACCCGGTGGAGGTAGAGCCCGATGCTTTGGGCTGTGGGTCCCGCGCGAAGCTCGGTCGGGCCGATCTGCACCACGGTCGGGTTCGTCACGACGGCCGTGAGTTCCTCCGTCACACGGGCCTCAAGGAGGCTGCGCAGCGCCTCAATCGCCCCGTTTACGGCCAAAAACGATGCCATTCCCATCCCCGTGTGCGCAGATCAGGCCGCCCATGCTGTCGCCTTGCCGGGCTGGTCCAAAAGGTGCCGTGACGGCACTGTCCGCGCTTATTGACGCCTAAAAGATATCTCAAAATTGACAGATTTGCCACTGAAAGCTGTGACAAGCCGCACAGAGCGCGTCAGATGCGCGCAGATCAGGTGAGGGGATCAGTCTGATAAAGCCTGATTTTCAGGCCGCCATGCGGGATGGGTGGACCCGGTGTCTGGAATGGCAGGTGCGTCGCAAGGGCCAGGGATGCCTCACTGGTTGTGAGCCCGACACGCCATCCCGAAAAGCGCTCCCGCAGCACCTGTCCAAGGGCGCCGTAAAGCGCCGGCAAACGTTTGGCCGTGCCGATCCGCCCGCCATAGGGTGGATTGACCAGAACGAGGCCCGGTCCATCGCAGCCCTCTGGGGAGAGCTCCGAAATCGGCTGGCATGTGAACGTGATTTGCGGGGCGACGCCCGCACGCTCGGCGTTGGCGCGGCTCGCCGTGATTGCGCCGGCATCTCGGTCCTGGCCAAAAACTGGCGCGGGGCGCCGGTCCGCGAGCGCTGGCGTCAGCTTGGCAAAAGTGTCGCGATCGAAGCTCACCAGACGCGCAAACGGGAAGGTCCGGGCGCGCCCGGGTGCGAGCCCGACCGCCATTTCCGCCGCTTCGATGGGGAGTGTCCCGGAGCCGCACATCGGGTCGATCAACGGCTCGTCGGCGCGGTGGCCGCACTGGCGCAGGAACGCCGCCGCCAGCGTCTCGCGGAGGGGCGCCTTCCCGACGGCCTGTTTCAGTCCGCGGCGGTGGAGCGGCGCCCCCGATGTGTCTAGCGAGATCGTGGCGAGATCGTCCACGATCCGGACCAGCACCCGCAACGGGTCCCCGGATCCGCGGCCTAGGGCGGCCTCGGCCGCGTTGAGCACGCGCGACGCAGCGGCTCCGGCATGGTAGATGCGAGACCGTCGGCACTCCGCCTCGACCTTGAGCGCGGTCTGCTCGGGAAAGATCTCACCCCATGGCAGTTTTCGGGCGCGCTTGTCGAGTTGCGCGAGATGGGGCGCGCGAAAGGACCGGAGCCGAAGGAGAACGCGGCTGGCGCACCGGAGCTGCAGGTTTGCGCGCCAGACCTCGGCCCACGAGCCCTCGATCTCCACGCCGCCGGGAACCGGCCGAGGCTCCTCGAAGCCCAGCTCGCGCGCCTCATCGGCGAGTGTTGCCTCGAGGCCCGGAAGCGTGGCCAGAAAGATGGAGAGCGTCGACATGACGACCTGATGCCAACTTCTCGGGGCCGGGGCCAGCGCGACTGGACTTGCACCCGGGGGCAGTGCGGTGCGAGAGACCCTGCATGACAGACACAGCCTCGACGCGACGCGTCTTCGTCACTGGATCTGCCGGCTTCATCGGCTTCCATCTCTGCCGCAGGCTCTTGTCGGAGGGGGTCAGCGTCCTCGGATATGACGGGTTCACGCCCTACTACGATGTGGCCCTCAAACGCCGCCGCGCCGACCTCCTCGCAGTGATGCCGCGCTTTCGTCAGATCGAGGCGCAGCTTGAGGATGCATCGGCGCTTCGCGCGGCTGTCGAAGGCTTCCAACCGACTGAAATCGTCCATCTCGCCGCGCAGGCGGGTGTCCGCTACAGCCTCGAGAACCCGCGCTCCTATGTCGAGGCCAATCTCGTTGGGACCTTCAACCTCTTCGAAGCCGCGCGGATGTCGGAGGTGCGGCACGTCTTGTTGGCCTCCTCGTCGTCGGTCTATGGCGGCAACACGCGGATGCCGTTCAAAGAAACCGACGCAACCGACCTTCCGCTGACGATGTATGCTGCCACGAAAAAGGCGACGGAGAGCCTGTCCCATGCGGAGGCGCACTTGCGACGGCTGCCGGTGACGGCGTTTCGCTTTTTCACGGTCTACGGGCCGTGGGGGCGGCCCGATATGGCGCTCTTCAAGTTTGTGAGCGCGATGCTCGAGGACCGGCCGATCGCGTTGCACAATGGCGGGGATATGTACCGCGACTTCACCTATTGTGACGATTTGGTCGAGGGCGTCCGGCGGCTGATGGATGTGATCCCAGGCGAGGCGCCGGCGGTCGAGGCCGACAGCCTGTCCCCTGTGGCACCGTGGCGCTCCGTGAACATCGGGATGTCAGAGAAAGTGCGCCTCGGCGACTTCGTTGATCACATCGAGGCTGCGCTCGGTCGCCCGGCGGTGCGCGAGAAAACGCCCATGACCCCCGGAGAGGTGTATGCGACCTGGGCCGATGCAACGCTCCTAGAGCGGCTGACCGGTTTTCGGCCATCAACGGGAATCGGTGAGGGCATTCCGCGTTTTGTCGACTGGTACTGCGCCGAATACGTCCGGTGAGGCGTCAGGTGTAGTCGTCCGGCGGGTCGGTCTCCGTTATCGCAAGACGAACAGCGTCTCGCGGCAGAGCGGCAGCCGGGCGTGGTGACAGCGCGCTCCACCGCGGCGCCGTGTCGAGGGCCTCGCGGGCTGCGCTGTCGGATGAAAGCGCGGGTTCAGTGCCCCAATAGGCATGAAGCGCAGGCCAAAGTCCAGGTTCGGTCAACGCGAAAGACCGTGTGATGCGTGCGGAGAGGTCTGCGGCTTCGTCGCTCACGAACTGCCGAACATCCGAGGGCAATTGAGCGACGAGTGCTGCGCGTTCGAACTCCTGCCGCACCGCATCCCACTCGGACCCCTTGTGGGCCAGATCCTCCTCGGGGAGAGCAGGCGCTGCGCCGAGACGGGAGGCCAAGGCCGAACCGACCAAGACGCTGGTGAGCACTTTCCAAATCTGCCAAGGCGCTTTCATCTCGATACTCCGTACGTAAAACCTATGCGCGTCAATTGCTGAGCGCGAGATCGACATCCCCGGTCACGAGACCGCCGATCGAGAAGTCATTGCTGGTGCCCGCAGGGGCGTAGAAGGTCATCTGCGAGATCCCACGATCTTCGAGGAACTCGAGCATCACCTCGCCGTTCGGGATGTCCCCGATGCCGCGGCGCGTCGCGGCCGCGTTGCCGAGGCCAAGGAGGCGGTCCGTGTCTTCCAGG
>JBCCWM010000142.1:0-10474 GCA_039193505.1 Pseudomonadota bacterium
CATTTCAATTGCCGGATGGCGCCAAGGCGCGCCGCGTGTACCTGTCGCTGCGCGATGAGATTGCGGATGGGCGACGGGCCGAAGGCGAGACCTTGCCCGGCGAGCAGCGCCTCGCCGAAGAGTTCGGCGTCTCTCGGGTGACAGTGCGCAAAGCCTTGCAATCGCTCGCAGATCACGGGCTCATCGACCGCCAGGCCGGGCGCAGCACCACCATCCGTGCCGCCGGGGGCCGCCCGGCGCCGGTTGCGATGGACTTTGCAACGCTGATGCCGCAGCTCGCCGCAATGGGACGGAGCACGACGGCGCGTCTCCTGTCGTTCTCCTATGGCGCGGCGCCGGAGCCCGTGGTGGCTGCTATGACGCTCGATCCGGCGGTGCGGGTGCAAATCGCAACGCGCGTCCGGTCGACGGAGACCGGTCCATTCTCGCATCTGACGACCTATGTGCCCGAACCGATCGCCCGACACTATTCCGAGAACGATCTCGCGACCACGCCCCTCTTCGAGCTGTTGGAGCGGAGCGGCGTCAAGATCCACGAGGCGCATCAGTCGATCTCCGCCACCCTCGCGGGGCCGGATGTGGCAGACGCGCTCGACGTGGCAATCGGCTCCCCGCTCCTGTCGCTCCGCCGTGTGGTGCGGGACGCGGATGGCAATGGGGTGGAGTATCTGGCAGCACTCTATCGCCCCGACATGTTCCGTCTGGAGATGGTGTTGGCGCGCGTTGGCGCGGGCGACACACGCTCCTGGGCGCCCGTGATCGGCCGCGGCGCGGAGCCGGCCAAATGACGCTGCTCTGGCCCCTCCCGGAGGCGCATCGGTGCCCGTGCCATTGGCGCTGCCATCCGCTGAGGAGGAGGGCCGACAGCCCATGCACGAGCGGTCGCGGGCGGGAGCCGGCCGCGTGACCGGTCCGCGCACCCTTCTCGACAAGCTGTGGTCAGCGCACGAGATCCTGCGCAGTCCGGACGGGGCCTCGCTCCTCTGGGTTGATCGGCACTTCGTGCACGAGGGCTCGCACCACGCCTTCGCGAAGCTGGCCGCGCGGGCCGCCCGCGTTGCGGAGCCCGATTTGACCTTCGGGGTCGTCGATCACTACGCGCCGACGCGGCCCGGTCTGGTCCGGCCCGAGATCACGCGCATGATCGAGACGCTGCGCTCCAATGCGGCGGCGCATGGGCTGAGGCTCTTCGATCTGACGGCGCCGGATCAGGGGATCGTGCATGTGATCGGGCCTGAGCAGGGACTAACGCTGCCGGGGCTCCTCGTCATGTGCGGGGACAGCCACACGTCGACCCACGGCGCCTTCGGTGCGCTCGCCTTCGGGATCGGCGCGACGGAGGTCGCGCATGTCCTGGCGACCCAGACGATCTGGCAGCGCCGTCCGGCCGCGATGCGCCTGACGGTCGAGGGCACGCTCGGCCCCGGCGTGACTGCCAAGGACCTGGCGCTTGCCTGGATTTCGCGTCTCGGCGCAGGTGCGGCGCGGGGCCACGCGATTGAGTATGCCGGCAGCGCCGTGCGCGGGCTGAGCATGGAGGGGCGGATGACCCTCTGCAACTTGTCGATCGAAGGCGGCGCTCGGTTTGGGATGGTTGCACCGGACGAGACAACGTTTGCCTTTCTTGACGGGCGAGCATCGGCGCCCCGCGGTGCGGACTGGCATCGGGCGGTGGACGCTTGGTCCTCGCTCAGGACCGATGCGGGTGCGCGGTTTGAGCGGGAGGTGTCGCTCGACGCGGCGGAGATTGCGCCGACAGTCACCTGGGGCACGAGCCCTGAGCAGGCGGTACCCGTCGATGCGCTCGTCCCCGATCCCGCCGTGCTCGGGCCTGAGAAGGCAGACGCCGCTGCCGGCGCCCTCGCCTATATGGGGCTGAGCGCGGGGCGGCCGATTGCCGGAACACCGGTTGACCAGGTCTTCATCGGCTCCTGCACCAATGGCCGGATCGAAGATCTGAGGGCGGCGGCCTCCGTTCTTGCGGGCCGGCGCGCGCGCGTGCCGGGTCTTGTGTCGCCGGGCTCAATGCAGGTCAAGCGGCAGGCGGAGGAGGAAGGGCTCGCCCGGATCTTCACTGAGGCCGGGCTCGATTGGGCTGGGTCGGGCTGCTCGATGTGCGTGGGCATGAACGGCGATCTGGTGGCCCCCGGGCAGCGCTGCGCTTCGTCCACCAACAGGAATTTTCGCGGCAGACAAGGTCCGGGCGCCCGCACACACCTGATGTCGCCCGCCATGGTGGCGGCGGCGGCCGTGGCGGGAGAGATCACGGATGTGCGCCCCCTCTTGGCCCGCGATCGGGGGGCGCTTTGATGGCCGGGTGGACGCGGCACACGGGTGAGGTGGCGCTGCTTGCCCAAGACAATCTCGACACGGACCAGCTTTTGCCGGCGCGGTTCATGTCAACGCCGCGGAGCGAGGGGTATGGCGATCGCCTGCTCTACGACGTCCGGCGGGACGAGAGCGGCGCACTCCTGCCCGGTTTCCCACTCAACCGACAGCCGAATGCGAGCATTCTGGTCGCGGGACGCAACTTCGGCAGCGGCTCCTCGCGGGAGGCGGCGGTCTATGCGCTGGTCGACAGTGGGATCCGCGTCGTGATCGCGGCGAGCTTTGGGGACATCTTTGCCGCGAACGCCGTCAACAACGGCCTCTTGCCGGCGACCGTGGCTGAGGGCTTGGCGCCCCTCGGGGCGGCCGGCAGCCTCACTGTCGATCTTCAGACGTGCGAGATCTCGGCGGGAGCGCTCCGTGTGAGGTTCACGCTCGACGAGGGCCAGCGCACCAAGTTGATCAACGGGTGGGACGACATAGACCTCACCCAACACCATCAAGACGAGATCACCGCCTTCCGGACCGCGCGGCGCCAGTCGGCGCCCTGGGCATGGCCCGCGGCGGGATGACGCCACCAACAGGGAACTGCGGCCAAAGCGCCGCCACCACGGAGGAAGATCCATGCAACGACCCGTTCTCGGCGGCCTCGCCGCCGCGCTGATCGCAACGGCCGCGACAGCGGAGGAGACCATCACCGCCGTCCATGCCTTTCCGGAGACACTGATCTACACGCAGAGCTTTCTGTCCTTCGTCGACAAGGTGAACGCCGCCGGCGAGGGCGTGATCCAAATCGACGTGCGCGGCGGCCCCGAGGCAATCGGAATGTTCCAGCAGCCCGACGCTGTCCGCGACGGGATCGTCGACATGGTCTACACGCCCGGCAGCTTCTACGGCGGTGCGCTTCCCGAGAAGGACGCGATGGTGGCCTCGAACCTCACCGCGGTCGAGACCCGCGCGAACGGGGGCACAGCGCTGATCGACGAGATCCACCAGGAGAAGATGGGCCTCAAATATCTGGGGTGGTTCGATTCCGGTGTCTGCTACAACCTCTGGACCCGGAACGCGCCGACCTTCGATGCGGATGGCAATCTGGAAGTCGAAGGGCTGAAGCTCCGCGGCAACGCTGTCTACAACGCGTTCTTCACGAACTATCTCGGCGCTCAGGTGATCGATCTGCCGACCGGCGAGGTCTATGCAGCGCTCCAGCGGGGCGTGGTCGACGCGACCGGGTGGACCCAGATCGGCCTCATCGATCTCAGGTGGAACGAGTTCCTCAACTACCGGATCGAGCCCTGCTTCTTCTCGACCGATCTCGGCGTGATCGTGAACCTCGAGAGCTGGAACGGGCTCAGCGAAGAGGCGCAGACGATCCTGCAGGACGTCGCGATCCAGCATGAACAGGACAGCGTCGAGGCGCTGAAGGCCAAGAAGGACGCCGATTTCGCGGCACTCGAGGACGCCGGAATGGAGGTCGTCTCGCTCGAAGGCGAGGCAAAGGCCAACTACCTGGCGGCCGCGCGCGAAAAGACCTGGGAGCGGATGGAGGGTCTGATGGCCGAGCAGCCGGGCGGCACGGCGAACTACGACCGGCTGATCGAGCTCTTCTACGATCTCGACGCCGCGCAGTAAGGCGCGGCGGGGATGCGGCGGGCCTATGCGGGGCTGATCGATGCGATGGCGGTCCTGGCGGGGCTGACGCTGGTCTGGCTGATGGTCTCCGTCATCCTGTCCGTTCTGATGCGCAATCTGGGGCTGCAGCCTTTTGCGTGGCTCTTCACCTCGGCCGAGTATGGACTGCTCTACATGACCATGCTCGGCGCGCCCTGGCTCGTCCGCGAGAAGGGGCATGTGCACATCGAACTTGTCACCTCCGCCCTGCCGGAGGCGCCGCGGCGCGTGGTGAGCCGCGGCGTGGCGCTCCTCTGCGTTGCTGTCTGTCTGGTTCTGGCCTGGAAAGGGTTCGATCTGCTGATGACCAACATCGAGCGGTCGGATTATGATGTGCGGGCCTATTTCTACCCGCGCTGGCTCCTGACGATCAGCTTTCCGCTCAGCTTCGGGCTGATGGCTGTGGAGTACCTCCGCTTTGTCGTTGGTCCGGACCTCATTCACACGGGCGAAGCCGGGATCCACGAGTGATGGAGTGGTTCGAGGCGCTCGCCCTCCTGATCGGCACGATCCTCGTCCTGATGGCGATCGGCATGCCGGTGGCCCTCGCGTTTCTCGCGGCCAACATCCTTGGCGCCTGGATTTTTATGGGAGGGGAGCGAGGGGTTGCGCAGCTCCTCAACAATGGGCTCGGGGCATTGACGAAGTATGCGCTGGTGCCGATCCCGCTCTTCCTACTGATGGGGGAGATCTTTTTTCACACCGGTCTCGGCGGCCGGATGTTCAACGCGATCGACCGCCTTCTCGGACGGCTGCCCGGGCGGCTCAGCTACGTGACGGTCCTCGGCGGAACGGCTTTCTCGACGCTCTCGGGCTCGTCGATGGGCTCGACCGCGCTCCTCGGCTCCCTGATGGTGCCCGAGATGAGCCGGCGGGGCTACAAACCCCATATGAGCATCGGTCCGATCCTCGGCACGGGCGGGCTCGCGATCATCATCCCGCCCTCGGCGCTCGCGGTGTTGCTCGCGACACTGGCACAGATCGATGTCGGCGCGCTTCTGATCGCGGGCGTGGTGCCGGGGCTCCTGCTCGCGGGGTTCTACATCGCGACCATCTGGATCCAGACCCGCCTCGACCCCTCGGCGGCGCCGGCCTACGAGGTCGCGCCGCTCGGCCTCGGCGCGAAGCTCGGCCTCCTCCTCCGCGAGGTGGTGCCGATGATCGGGGTGATGGTCGTCATCATCGTGCTGATGATCGAGGGCTTCGTGACGCCCTCCGAAGCCGCGGCGTTCGGCGCGCTCGGCGTCCTCCTCCTTGCCGCGGTGTTTCGGTGCCTGACTCGGGAGGCGCTGAAGAAATCCGTCACAGGCGCGCTACGCGTGACGCTGATGGCCTATCTGATTGTCTTTGGCTCGGCGACGTTCAGCCAACTCCTCGCGTTCTCCGGCGCCTCCCGAGGGCTGATCACCTGGGCGACGGCGTTCGAGCTCGCGCCGCTCGCCATGCTTCTGGTGATGTTCGCCGTCCTCCTCCTCCTCGGCATGTTCATGGAGCAGATCTCGATGATGCTGCTCACAGTGCCGATCTTCTTCCCGCTCGCGACGGCGCTCGGCTTCGATCCGATCTGGTTTGCGCTGATCATGCTGCTTGCACTCGAGATCAGCTTCACGACGCCGCCCTTCGGTCTCCTGCTGTTTGTGATGAAGGGTGTGGCGCCGCCGGAGACGACGATGCGCACGATCTACACGTCGGCGTTCCCGTTCATCGGGTGCTCCCTTCTCCTCGTGGCACTCCTGATTGCGGTGCCGGGCCTGGCGCTCTGGCTCCCGGGGCTTTAGCCGCGGGCACGCCGCTGGAAGGCGCGGGTGCGGGTCGCAACGTCGTAGAGGACTTTGGCGGTCGCAGTGAGGACGATGGCCGACAGCACGAATTTGGAGACCATGCCCATCGTGCCCTCGATCAGGAGGGCATGGACCACGGTGCCGAGAGCGATGACCGCGGCGAGGCTCATGTGCCAGCGCCGCCAGATCTGCGGCCGGAAGCGCCTGCGCCAGAGGGCGAGGAGGCCCGCCGCGAACACCGCCCACATTGCGATCACGCCCCAGGCGGAAAAGGGCGTGGGGGAGCGGAAGAGGAGCGCGTCGACCACATCCGGCGGGCTCGTGATCCAGAGCCCGCCCACATGCGCCACCACCGCGAGGACCAGGCCACCGCCGATCCAGGCATGCACGCGCCGGCTCACCCGGGGGAACAGACCCGGCAGATGACCGCCGATGAGAAGCGGCTGAAGGAGGAGGAGGCCCATCGCGACCACGCCGGCAAAGCTCGCGGCAATGTAGACCGGGTCCCGCCACGCGAGGAGCGGGCTCGCAGCGGCGATCGCCACTGGAACGACAAGGGCGGCCGCGAGGGCCGCCCAGATCAGAATGGCCCGAGGCCGGGGCATGTGCCTCAAGCGGGCTGCAGCACGAATTGCACGTCGAGCGTCGTGTCCCGCGCGCTCCGCATCACGGGGCGGAGGAACACGGTCTCGAACCCGTTGCCGTCGTATTTCGGGTCGTAGGCGAGGTGGCCGTGGGGTTGACCGAAGGCCGGCACGATCTGCGGCATGTCCATCCGGAAGATGCCGTTGGCATCGGTCAGCGTGGCGCCGTGGCTGTGGAGATCGCGCTCATGCCCCTCAGTCGTGTGCGCCCACATCTGGATCCGGATGCCGCTCAGCGGAGCGCCGTCGCCGGCGCGCCGAACACTGCCGGTCATCATGAAGCCGCCACCGCCGATCCGTTCAACGATGGGCGCTCCGGGGCGGTAATTGTTGGAGCCGCCCCGCATCGTCGGTGTGGGCGCGAGGCCCTGGGCTGCGGCGGGGGCGATGAGGCCAGGGGCCGCAAGGGCCGCGCCAGCGCCCAGGAGGACGGTGCGGCGATTGGGGGGGAGGTCGGTCATCTCAGTCTCTCCTCTCATATCGGTCGGCGCGGCGGATGCGCCGGGATCGGCGGGTCGCGTTGATTGGGTGCAGTCGGCAATTGAATAACAACTTAGGCAGGCGGCGGCTGCGATAAACCCGTCAGCACGCTGCCGTGATCGCATTTTCGCCGGTGGCCGGTCAGATGAGCGCTCAGCCTGCCCCCGGATCAAACGCCCCCGCGCGAGCGAGCGCTTTGGGCAGGCCGCCCCGCTGGATTTCAGCCATGCGCACCCGACGGTCACATGCCTCAGCGATAGACCATAATCGGGACGCGGCAGGCGCGGATCATTTCGGAGGTCGTGCTCCCGATCACCAGGGTCCGGAGGCGCGAGTGGCTGTAGGCGCCCATCACAAGGATGCCGGCGGCGGTTTCTTGGAGCTCGGCGGGGATGACAGTGATGGGCGAGCCCGGGCGCACGACGCTTTTGGCAGCGAACCCAGCGTCGGTCAGCGTCTTTTCCGCCGCATCGAGGCTGCGGCGGGCCGCATCGGTTGCATCGCCAGCCAGCACCAACGTCGTCTCGAGCCCTTGGAAGAGCGGGGAGCGTGCCATTGCCTCAACCGCGCGGATCGCCGTCTGCTGGCCATCAAAAGCGACGAGGCAGGCCGTGATGGGCTGAAAGGCCCGGGAGGCGACGAGCACCGGCTTTTGCGCCGTTCTGAGGATCCGCTCAAGGTTCGAACCGAGGTGGAGCTGAGCGAAATCGGCAGCCTCTCCCCGTTTGCCGAGGACGGTCATGGCCGCCGTTTCTTCAAGCGCGAGCAGCGTCTCAAGGAGGTCGCCATTGCGAAGGACCGGCGTCACGTCCTCGACGCCCGCATCGCGGAGACGCGCCTCCGCTTCTTCGAGGTCGAGACGGGCCTGGCTGCGGAGGAGCTTCGCCCGCTCCGCATCAAGATCGGCAAGCTGCTCGAGAAGCTGGCGTCTGGCGCCCGCGACCATCCGTCCGGAGCGGTCCGCGGAGCTCGCCTCCCGCCGACCGAGCACTTGCAGGAGCTGGACCGAGGCCTTGAGGCGCCCCGCCGCCCAGGCCGCATGATCGGCGACGCTCGCCGAATAGATCGAACCGTCGATGCAGGTCAGGATCTGGTTGCTCACAGTCCACCCCCTCAGTGCGCCAAGGGATCGGCGAGTGCCCCGGGCTTGTCATGGACGGCGAGCTTGTCGACGATTGTCTCGCTCGCCCGGTTGAGACCGAGGAGCTCTACCTCCGCGCCCTCGCGCCGGAACTTCAGCACCACTGTGTCGAGGGCCGCAACACTCGATATGTCCCAAATGTGCGCCTCGGTGAGGTCGATCACCACGCGGTCGAGGACCTCGCCGAAATCGAACGCCGTCAAGAAGTCCTCAGCCGAGGCGAAGAAAAGCTGACCTTCGACCACGTATGTGCGGGTCGTCCCGTCCTCGGACAGACTGGACTGGACGCGAAAGATCTGCGCGATCTTGCCCGCGAAAAAGATCCCGGAGAGGAGGACGCCGATCAGAACGCCGATGGCGAGATTGTGCGTGCCGACGACGCCCGCAACGGTTGCGACCATCACGATGCTGGAGCTTGGCGGATGTTCCCGCATTTTGCGGAGCGACGACCACGAGAAGGTGCCGATCGAGACCATGATCATGATCGCCACAAGGGCCGGCATCGGAATGATGCCGACGAGATCGCCGAGAAACACCACCAGGATCAGAAGGAACACACCTGCCGAGAACGTCGAGAGCCGGCCGCGACCGCCGGACTGCACGTTGATGATCGACTGGCCGATCATCGCACACCCCGCCATGCCGCCCATAAACCCTGTCGCGACATTGGCGATGCCCTGGCCCACACACTCACGGTTTTTGTCGGAGGTCGTGTCGGTCAGCTCGTCGACAATCGAGGCGGTCATCAAGCTCTCAAGAAGGCCGACAGCGGCGACACCTGCGGCGTAGGGCAGGATGATCATCAGCGTCTCGAGTGTGAGCGGGATGTCGGGCAAAAGAAACACCGGGAGCGTGTCCGGAAGCTCCCCCATGTCGCTCACCGTGCGGATGTCGATGCCGAGGGCGGTTACGACGGCCGTGATCACGAGAAGGCAGACGAGGGGCGCGGGCACGGCCTTAGTGTAGCGCGGCAGCAGGTAGAGGATCGCGAGGCCGAGCGCGACCAAGGGATAGGTGGCCGCCGGCACACCGATCAGCTCTGGGATCTGGGCCATGAAAATGAGGATCGCGAGCGCGTTCACAAAGCCAGTCATCACCGAGCGGGAGACGAACCGCATCGCCCGCCCGAGGCGGAGGACCCCCGCCCCGATCTGGAGGAGCCCGGCGAGGATCGTTGTCGCCAGCAGGTATTGAAGCCCGTGCTCCTTGACGAGAGTGACCATCAGGACTGCGGTCGCTGCGGTCGCGGCAGAGATCATGCCGGGGCGCCCGCCCGTGATCGCGACGAGAACCGCAATCGAGAAAGAAGCGTAGAGGCCGACCTTCGGGTCGACGCCGGCGATGATCGAGAAGGCGATCGCCTCGGGGATCAGCGCAAGCGCGACCACCAGCCCCGCGATCAGATCGGAGCGTGTGTTCCCAAGCCACTCCTCCCGGAGCCGCCCCAGATCGAAGCTCCGCGCCACTGCGCGTTCCATCTGTGCCAAGGGATCCTCCGTCGCAGCTACGGCCCCGCCGCCGCGTGGCAGTGAAAGCTAGTGCGCAATCCGCGGCGGTCATGGCCGCCGGGGCGAGCGGTGTCATGCCGTGACTGGCGAAGCACCTCTGACCACCGAGACCGCACCGCAGCAGGCCCTCTTCGGCCCAGTCGCGAACAGATCGGACCCTCGCTCGGTGCTGTCGTGGTGTGAGACCTGACAGCTGCGGCGAAGCCTCGCATCATTCTGAGACGCAGTCTTCTTGACCCCGGTGTCAAGTGTTGGTTCGCGACCGCAGGCATCGCCGCATGCCTCTGCCCGTCGAAGCACGGGCGGGCGTCCGTGGCCGTTCTGAGCCGGCGTCACCTTGACCTCGAGTTGCTGCTCTCGCCGAGCGTGGCAGCGGTCCGCAAGTGATGGTTACGGCGCCCGAACGGTGAGGATCGCCCAAAGTGGCGGGTGTGCGGCGCTTCGGCGGGCGGAAACGATCCGGCCGGATCCTTGTCGCGGCGAGCATGGTGGCGGCGAGGAAGGACTTCCGGGCATCGGTTGTAGCCGGGTGTGAGACCTCGGACGCGCTTGAGCCGGTTGAAGAGCGGCTCCAGGGGCGTACACCGGCGGCAAACCGGGCCCGACAAGCCGAACAGCCCCGTGCGGATCGAGCGGAGCAGGAGGCCCGCCCAAGGGTCACGATCGGCGGCGAAGCCCCGGATGGCGACGGTGTCGCGGTCTGCGATCCCGGCCTGCCCAGCCGGCGCATCGCCGGCCGGGCAGGCTGGGATCTGCCGCCCCGCGGCGTCGACGAGTGCGTGGATCTTGGTCCCTCTCGCAGCATTGCTGCGCAATGCCCTGCCGGGCAATGGTCAGACCGCCCCCGGACCGTCCCAGGCCCCCATCCCCGCCCTTTCTGGAGCAATGCAATCCGCCGGTGTCGCTCGGACTGATGGCGGA
>JBCCWM010000143.1:0-10355 GCA_039193505.1 Pseudomonadota bacterium
CCCCCCCCCCCCTGTGGTCTTGGGGGGCCTCAACCACACCCCCCCCCCTGCGCGGGGTATTCCCTCGCGGGGGGCCGGGCCCACACACCGCCCCCGCCCCGCTCCTGTCTGGGCATGTCATTGGAGCCGTGGCATCGTGTGCCTCACTCGTCAACCGAGGGCTTGCACGGATGCTCGACCTGAAAGACCTCCAGTGCATAGTTGCGTTGAACGAACACCGCCATTTCGCGCGCGCCGCCAAATCCTGCGGGCTGTCTCAACCCGCATTCTCGGTTCGGATCTCAAACCTCGAGCGTGCGCTCAACACGGCAATCGTCCAGCGCGCCAACAGGTTTCAGCAGTTCACGCCCGAGGGGGAAGCCCTTGTCGCGCAGGCCCGCGCCATCCTCGAAAAGGTCGAGGAGTTGCAGCTTATGTCCGGGACCGGGCGGGGCGAGGTCGCGGGCACGCTGACCCTCGGGGTCATCCCCACAGCCATCGCTCACGCGGCGAAGGCAGCCGTCTGGATGCGCCGCCGTCACCCGGGTGTGCGGATGCGCCTTCTCTCGACGCCCTCCCTCGGCATCCAGCAGGGGCTCGAGGACGGTCGCATCGACGCGGGCCTCACCTACATCGACGGCATCGGCGCGGAAATACTCCGCATCGACCCGATCTACACGGAGGCCTACATCGCCCTGATCCCACGACGCCTCGAGGCTGGCACGGGATCCATAACATGGAGCGAAGTGGCGGAGCTGCCGCTCGCCCTTCTCGAGCCCGCTATGCAAAATCGCCGGATCCTCGACAGCATCTTTCTGGAGGCGGGCCTGCGCCCCTATGTGCTTCTGGAATCCAACGGCTTCAACGCCGCGATCGCAATGGCAAAGGCCGGCATCGCAGCGACGATCCTTCCGAACGCGCTCGCCGAAGAGGTGGAGGGTCTGGACGACCTTCAGGTGCGCCCCCTCGAGGCTCCAAAGGTGACAAAATCCGTCGGCCTCATCAGCCCCGCTCAGTCGCGCAAATCCGCCCTCGTGAATGCCCTTCGCGACATCCTGACGGTGGACATGTCATTGCCGTAGACTATTGAACCATCTGATCTTTCGAATTCACGATTGGCTCTATTGATGTCATGCTTCACCCGGGAGGACAGCGCATGGCACTCGACGATCGCGACGGGATCTGGAAATCAGGCCGCGGCAAGGGCCGGCGGACGCCGAAGGGTCGCCAGCTCGACGATCAGGCCTGGTCGGAGGTGCGCGCGCTTCTCGGCGACAGACCGCGGCGCCGCGATCTTCTGATCGAGCATCTCCACCTGATCCAGGACCGCTATGGGCACCTCTCCGCGGCGCATCTCCGTGCGCTGGCCGAGGAGATGCGCATGGCCATGGCGGAGGTCTATGAAGTCGCCACCTTCTACGCCCATTTCGATGTCGTGCGGGAGGGCGAGACCCCGCCCCCGGCCCTCACCATCCGGGTCTGCGATTCGCTCTCCTGCGAGATCGCCGGCGCCCAGACCCTCAAGGCCGCCCTGGAGGACGGCCTCGACCCGTCCGAAGTGCGGGTCCTCCGTGCGCCCTGCATGGGGCGATGCGACACGGCACCGGTCCTCGAGATCGGCCACAACCACATCGATCACGCCACGCCGGAGAAGGTCGCTGCCGCGATCGCCTCGGCAGACACCCATGCACATCTGCCGGAGTATGAGCCCTTTGCAGCCTACCGCGCCACCGGAGGCTACCAGACGCTGGCCCGGATCCGTGCGAAGGGCGTCTTCGAGGACGTGCAGCAGACGCTCCTCGATGCCGGCATTCGCGGCCTCGGTGGCGCCGGGTTTCCGACCGGGCGGAAATGGGGGTTTGTGCGGGCGGAGGCGGGGCCACGGTACCTGGCTGTCAACGGCGATGAGGGCGAGCCCGGAACGTTCAAGGACCGCTACTATCTCGAGCGAACGCCGCATCTCTTCCTCGAAGGGATGCTGATCGCGGCCTGGGCGATCGAAGCCGAGACATGTTTCATCTACATGCGGGATGAGTACCCCGCCGTCCTCGAAATCCTCCGCCGCGAGATCGCAGCACTCGAAGAGGTGGGACTTGTCGCGCCGGGCTACATCGACCTCCGCCGCGGCGCGGGCGCCTATATCTGCGGTGAAGAGAGCGCGATGATCGAATCGATCGAGGGCAAGCGCGGCCTCCCCCGCCACCGCCCGCCCTTCGTCGCGCAGGTTGGGATCTTTGGCCGTCCGACGCTCGTAAACAACATCGAGACGCTCTACTGGGTTGCCCGTGTTCTCCGCGAAGGCGGCGAGATCCTGTCTGGCGTCGAGCGGAACGGTCGGAAGGGCCTCCGCTCCTACTCCCTGTCGGGGCGGGTCAAACAGCCGGGTGTCTACCTTCTTCCCGCGGGCTCCACGATGTTGGATCTCATCGAGGCCGCAGGCGGCATGCTGGACGGGCACACGTTCAAAGCGTTCCAACCGGGCGGCCCATCTGCCGGCCTGTTGCCGGCCTCCCTTGGCGACGTGCCGCTCGACTTCGATGTGTTGCAAAAGCACGGGACGTTTATCGGCTCCGCCGCCATCGTTGTCCTGTCAGACCAAGACAGCGCACGGGATGCGGCGCTCAATATGCTGCGCTTCTTTGAGGATGAGAGCTGCGGGCAATGCACGCCCTGCCGCGTCGGTTGCGAGAAGGCCGTGAAGCTGATGCAGGAAGAGGAGTGGGACCGCGCCCTCCTCACCGACCTCTGCGACGCAATGCAGGACGCGTCGATCTGCGGCCTCGGCCAGGCGGCCCCGAACCCGATCCGGCTGACGATGGAGCATTTCGGAGATGAAGTGTGACAGGGCGGGCTCCTTGGTCGTCAGCGCGACGGACAGTGCCGTGGGATTGCATCTGCGCCGCGGTGGCACCCTCACTGGCGTCAACCGCCGGCGCGCTGACGATCGTACGTGCGTCCACGTTGAGAGCACAAGCAAACGACAGCAGACCCGAGTGAATTGCCGTCCCGAAGTAATGGTGCAGAGCACATTCGGGTAGCCTCAAAGAGAGAAGAGCCATGCTAGACGCCGGCACACCCAAGACCGTCACGTTCACCCTAGATGGAGCCGAAGTGACGGTGCCCGAGGGAACCTCGATCTGGGATGCGGCCCATGGGACCGGGCTCAAGATCCCCCATCTATGCCACAAGCCGGCCCCGGGCTACCGCCCGGACGGCAATTGTCGGGCCTGTATGGTCGAGATCGAGGGGGAGCGCACGCTTGCGGCCTCCTGTATCCGGGACGTGCGGGAAGGCATGGTCGTTCGCACCGACACGGACCGTGCCGAGAAGGCCCGCAGCACGGTGATCGAACTCCTCGTCGCAGATCAGCCCGCGCGGGACCGGGCGCATGACGCCTCTTCGCATTTCTGGGACATGGTCGAGGCCACGGGCGTCGAAGAGAGCCGGTTTCCGGCACTCGAGCCCGCGACCATACCGCTCCTCGATGACAGCCACGTGGCGATGCGGGTCAATATGGACGCCTGCATCCAGTGCAATCTTTGCGTTCGGGCCTGCCGAGACGTCCAGGTGAACGATGTGATCGGCATGGCGGGGCGTGGCCACTCCGCCTATCCCGTGTTCGACTTCAACGACCCCATGGGCGCATCGACCTGCGTCGCTTGCGGCGAGTGCGTGCAGGCCTGCCCGACGGGCGCGCTGATGCCGGCAACGGTCCTCGACGAGGAGCAAGTGGGCGACAGCGGCGATGTCGACCGCGAAGTCTCGAGCGTCTGCCCCTATTGCGGCGTCGGATGCCAGATTTCGTTCAAGGTCAAAGACAACAAGATCAAGTATGTGGAGGGGATCGACGGGCCCGCGAACGAGAACCGGCTTTGCGTCAAAGGCCGCTTCGGCTTCGACTACATCGCCCACCCGCACCGGCTGACAAAGCCGCTCATCCGGCGCGAGGATGCGCCGCCCAAGGGCCTCAATGTCGATCCGAACAACTGGCACCTCCACTTCCGGGAGGCGAGTTGGGACGAAGCGTTGGACGTTGCGGCCGGCGGGCTCGCGACGCTGCGCGAAGACGGTGGGCGGCGGGTTGCGGGCTTTGGCTCGGCCAAATGCTCGAACGAGGAAGCATATCTCTTCCAGAAGCTCATCCGTCAGGGCTTCGGGCACAACAACGTGGATCACTGCACACGGCTTTGCCATGCATCTTCGGTTGCGGCGCTCATCGAGAATGTGGGGTCTGGCGCCGTGACTGCGACATTCAACGAGATCGAGAACGCGGACGTCGCAATCGTGATCGGGGCCAACCCGACGGAGAACCATCCCGTCGCCGCGACTTATTTCAAACAGTTCACCAAGCGCGGCGGCAAGCTGATTGTGATGGATCCCCGTGGCCACGGGCTGAAGCGCTTCGCCAGCCACATGCTCCAGTTCAAACCCGGGGGCGACGTCTCGATGCTGAACGCGATCATGCACGTCATCGTCGAGGAGGGTCTTTACGACCGGCAGTACATCGAGGGGTACACCGAGAACTGGGATGAGATGAAGGCGCATCTCGCAGCCTTCCCGCCCGAAAAAATGGCCCCGGTCTGCGGGATCGAGGCGGATGTGCTGCGCGATGTGGCGCGCACCTTTGCGACAGCTCAGGCGGGTATGATCTTCTGGGGCATGGGGGTGTCGCAGCACATCCACGGCACCGACAACTCACGCTGCCTGATCTCGCTTGCGCTGATGTGCGGACATGTCGGTCGGCCGGGCGCCGGTCTCCATCCCCTCCGCGGGCAGAACAACGTGCAGGGGGCGTCGGATGCGGGTCTGATCCCGATGTTCCTGCCCGACTATCAAACAGTGACCGATGACGGCGTGAGGAGCGCCTTCACCGAAGTCTGGCAGTCCGGCGATTTCTCGAGCGATAAGGGACTTACGGTCACGGAGATCATTGACGCGATCTACGCGGGCGACATTCGGGGCATGTACATCCTGGGCGAGAACCCGGCGATGTCCGATCCGGACGTGGAGCATGCGCGCGACGCGCTCGCCAAGCTGGACCACTTGGTCGTTCAAGACATCTTCCTCACGGAGACCGCGAACTTTGCCGACGTGATCCTGCCCTCGAGTGCATGGACCGAGAAGTCGGGGACGGTCACGAACACCAACCGCCAGGTGCAAATGGGCCGGCCGGTACTGTCCCCACCAGGTGAGGCGAAAGAGGATTGGTGGATCGAGGTCGAGCTCGCCAAGCGCCTCGGTCTAAATTGGACATACACCCACCCGTCCCAGGTGTTCGCCGAGATGAAGCTCAACATGAATTCTCTCTCGAACATCACGTGGGAGCGGTTGGAGGCGGAAGCGGTAACTTACCCCTCGCTCTCGCCCGAGGATCCGGGGCAGCCCATCGTTTTCGGCGACGGCTTTCCGCGGTCGAGCGGACGCGCGCGGTTCACGCCGGCCAATGTGGTGCCGCCCGATGAGCTGCCGGATGCGGAGTATCCCTTCGTTCTGATCACCGGGCGCCAGCTCGAGCACTGGCACACGGGCTCGATGACCCGCCGCGCGACGGTCCTTGATGCGGTCGAACCCGAGGCGAATTGCTCGCTCCACCCGAAAACCCTCCGGGGACTGGGTGTGACGCCGGGCGAAGTGATCCGCCTGACAACGCGGCGCGGCTCCGTCACCGTGATGGCCCGCGCCGACCGTGCCGTGGCCGAGGACAACGTGTTCCTCCCCTTCGCCTTTGTCGAGGCGGCCGCCAACATCCTCACGAATTCGGCCGTCGATCCCTATGGCAAGATCCCGGAGTTCAAGTTCTCCGCCGTGCGGGTCGAACCTGCGTTGCCCCTGGCGGCCGAGTAGCAGACAGAGGTTCGACGCGCGCTTTGGCGGCGGTCCGGGTCGGGGTCTTCCGTGCCCGTAAAACCCGTGATAGACGGCCCGCGACCGTGAAGGGGCCCGTCGGTCCCTTCTTTTTCAAAGGACAGACCGATGGCGATCCAGCGCACTTTCTCGATCATCAAACCAGATGCAACGACCCGCAATCTGACCGGCCAGATCAACGCCAAATTCGAAGCTGCGGGCCTGAGCATCATCGCGCAGAAGCGGATCCATCTCACGAAGGCGCAGGCCGGTGCGTTTTACGCCGTTCACAAAGAACGGCCGTTCTACGACGAGCTCTGCACGTTCATGGCCTCGGCTCCAGTGATCGTTCAGGTCCTCGAAGGAGAGGACGCAGTCGCAAAAAACCGCGAGGTGATGGGCGCGACCAATCCGGCCGAAGCTGCGGAGGGCACCGTCCGCAAGGAGTTCGCCCTCTCCATCGGCGAGAATTCGGTCCATGGCTCAGACGCTGAAGAGACAGCCGTCGAGGAGATTGCGTATTTCTTCGCCGGGATCGAGCTCGTCGGCTGACGTCTAAGACCGCAACCAGTTTTCGGCCGCGCCGGCGTCGGCCGGCCGAAACCCGCGGACTTGGATCCCGCGTATCAGCATGCCCTCAACCTCCGCTGCGGATCGGAGCCAGCCGGCATCGGCCACAACCGCGACGCGCCGCAACCGCCGCCGGAGCGCCAGGAGCTCGGGTAGTTTCCGGAGTTTGACAGAGAGGACACCGAGACTCGGCCAGGTCCGACCGCTCACTCGTGTCAGCATATCCACGGCCCTCATATCGCCCGCCGCCGCAATCAGCCGCTCGAGCCCGGCCTCCATTTCGAGTGTTCCGATCCTGCCGGCAACGGAGACGTCGATCCGCGCGGGCCCCTTCCGTTCGATGGTCAGCATAATGCACCTCCCGATCGCACTATGCCTCAACTCCAAGCAAGGTGCGAGGGATCAGCCGTTGCGGGGCACGCCGAGGCGGTTCAGCACGGCCTCGATCTCCGATGTCCCGTCGCCGGCGTCAAAGACGACGGCATCGAACCGCGGGCGGAGGGCTGCCCGCTCCGCGGCTGGCAGATCCCGAAGCGGGCGCCCCTGCAGACCAAGGACCAGAGCGAGAAATGCCATGAAGTGCGGCGGCTCCCCCGCGGCGAGAAGCCTGGCGTAGGCGCGATCTGCGCCGAGCGCGCGGATGTCCTCGGCGCTGGTGAGGCCCGCACGGGCAAAGGCAGCCGCCGTTTTCGGCCCGAGATTGGGGAGCGCCGTCACCGCCGTCACGGGAGGAGCGCGATCGGCCGGCGATCCCCCCTGAGATAACGGCGGAGAACCGCAGGATAGAGGCGATGCTCCACCGCTTGCACTCGTTTCTCGAGCGTCTCCGGCGTGTCATCGGACATCACGCGGACGACCGCCTGTCCAAGGATCGGTCCGCCGTCGAGCTCCGAGGTGACTTCGTGAACGGTTGCACCGTGGACGGCAACTCCTGCCGCCAGCGCGCGTGCATGGGTGTCGAGCCCGCGAAAGGCGGGCAAGAGCGAGGGATGGATGTTGAGGATCCGCCCCGGCCAGGCGGCGACGAAGGCCGGGCTCAAGATCCGCATGAAACCCGCGAGGCAAACGAACTCGGTTCCCGCCGCCTCAAGATGCTCTGTCAGTGCGTGCTCGAACCGCTCTTTCCCGCCCGAGAAGGGGACGGCTGACTGCGGCACCCCGACGGCCGTCGCTTTGGCAAGACCGGCGGCATCCGTCCGGTCTGCGAGCACCAGAACCGGTTTGCCCGGATGGTCGGGCTCGTCCATGTCCTCGATCAGGTGGAGCATGTTGCTGCCCGTGCCGGAGATCAACACGGCAACCCGCCGACGCATCACCGTCACCGGGCCCAGTCCCCCTGAAACCCCACGCCCGGCGTGTCCGTCACCTTGCCGATCCGAACCACAGTCTCGCCCACCTCCGTGAGCGTAGCGCCAATGGCATCCGCCGCCTCTGGCGCAGCAGCTAGAACGAGACCGATCCCGCAGTTGAAAGTCCTGAGCGCTTCGGCCCGGTCGAGCTCCCCCGCCTCGATCAGCCACGCGAAGACCGCCGGCAGGGTCCAGGCCGTCAAGTCGATCTCGGCCCCGCAGTGCCCGAGCATGCGCGGCACGTTCTCAGTCAGGCCACCGCCGGTGATGTGCGCGATCCCGCGCAGACCCGGCAAGGACATCAGAGCGCGCGCGGCCGGCACGTAGATCCGGGTCGGACGCAGAAACGCCTCCCCCACAGTTTCGTTTGCAAAGGGCGCCGGGTCAGCCGCGGACAGCCCCTTTGTGCGGAGCGCGGCTCTCACAAGCGAAAACCCGTTGGAATGAACACCGTCGGATCCGAGCCCGAGCAGCACGTCGCCGGGCGCCACGGCCCGCGGCAGGCCCGCACCCCGCTCCATCGCACCGACCGCAAAGCCCGCGAGATCGAACTCACCCGCGCGGTACATCCCCGGCATCTCCGCTGTCTCGCCTCCGATCAGCGCCGCACCTGCAAGCTGGCAGCCTTTTGCGATGCCCGCGATCACCGTTTCGGCGGCGCCAATATCGAGAACGCCGGTTGCAAAGTAGTCGAGAAAGAACAGCGGCTCCGCGCCCTGGCAGATCAGATCGTTGACGCACATCGCGACGAGGTCGATGCCGACGTTCTCAAGCCGCCCAGCCTCCACCGCAAGCGCAAGTTTCGTGCCGACACCGTCGGTCGCCGCCACGAGCACCGGATCCCGGTAGCCGGCCGCGCTGAGATCGAACAGCGCGCCGAACCCGCCGATCCCGGACGCAACGCCGGGCCGCACAGTCTGCGCCGCCAGCGGCCCAATCCGTTCCACAAGTTTGGCCCCGGCAGCGATGTCGACGCCGGCCGCGGTGTAGGTCAGTTTCGCCACGCGTCGCTCTCCTCTTTCGTCTTGCGGCTTAGCGCAGGCGGTGGCTGAAGAAAACACACGCTTGACCCCATGCACGGGGCCGCCTACCCGAAGGGAGGCGGGCCTGTAGCTCAACGGTTAGAGCAGAGCGCTCATAACGCTTTGGTTGGGGGTTCAAATCCCTCCGGGCCTACCATCGACTGTTGACGCGGTGTTCCGCGTTTCGAAGTCTTTGGGTCCTGACCGGCCCGCGTCGCCCGTTGCCGCGGGACCGGCTTCCGAACGTGGTCGGGCGAAGGAAAGAGCGTCACTCGCCGGCGGCCAGTGGCCGTGAATCCAGCAAACGGCGCACTGACAAGAAGCCTCGCGGAGAAGGTGGGCGCTTCACACAAGATCCCCCTTACGTCGCAGCCCCATCAAAGGCGTTCCCCTGAGGTCCGCGGTCCGCTTCGACCTCTTTCAATTGAGGAGGTCCAGATGCGACGCCACGCACGGAGCGATGCGGAAGGAGCACTCATCTCGCCGCGGCTGCCGAAGAAGGGGCGAGACGCCCCCCAGATGCGCGGCCGTCGCGTGATCGACGCCGTCTTCCGGCGGTTCCGTACCGGCGCACCCTGGCGGGATGCGCTGGAGCAGTGCGGGCAACGCACACCGCTGAAGACGCCGGGTTCGACGGTGGCAGGCACGTTTCTCGAACCGGCGTCTGGCCCTGCGTCAAAGGCCCAAGACCGCAACATCGCGATGGTCGACAGCTCCAGCAGGCGCGCCATCCGCCAACGGTCCGAGCAACACCACAGGATGGCACCGCACAAGGAGGGCGGGGATGGGGGCATGAGGCGGTCTCGGGGCGGTTCGACCGTTGTCCGTCCGAGCATTGCGCAGCAATTTCCGAGAGGGACCAAGATCCACACACCGGTCGACGCCCGGGAGCGGCCGATCCCTGCGACAGGCCAAGCTGGCGATCCGCCGGCCGGGCAAGCCCGGATCGCACTCCGAGGCCTCGGCGCGCCGCGCCTCGCATACAGCGCCTGCGAAACCGACGCGATCCAGGCTTTGCCGCCACCCCGCCCCACTCGATCCGCACGGTCTCGTTCGACATCTCAAGCCAGCTACACCGTCAGCGCATCCTCGTGGAGCGGGTTTTTGACCGGCTCAAGCCGGTCCGAGGTCTCGCACCCGGCACGACCGACGCCCCAAGACCTTCCTCGCCGCCATCAAGCTCGCGGCGATACGAATGCGGCTGATGTCTCATGAATGCACACCAAGATCGGTCTGGGGCCGCCCTTGGGTGTCTCGACCCGGACCCATGTCCGCACGCCGTCGCGGGCGTCGGAGCCGGTCTCCTGGACGGACAGGCAGACGCACTCGCGGGTCAGCGAACGTCCGGGGCTGCACGAAGAAGACGGTGGCCGCTCTGACTTGCCTCCCACTCCGAGCCACGGATCGGTCATCAAGCCACCGGTGCCACACGGCGTCTGCTGTTGGGGGCGACGGGTGTCGTTGTGTTGGGCTCGGGGGACGTGCGCCGTGAGGTGGGCCGTCGTCGGGCTGTGGCGGCTTGAGCGTTTCGCTGAAAGAGACGTCGGTGTGCGGTCTGGATGAGGGGGAGCGGTCCGGGCCTGGGATGCCG
>JBCCWM010000144.1:0-10329 GCA_039193505.1 Pseudomonadota bacterium
CGACTGGTTCAGGGAAGCGTTGAAAGACAAAGGGATACACGCTTGCATCCCCGGACGGAAGCAACGCAAGACACCGGTAAAGTACGACAAGCGACGCTACAAACGGCG
Organism: Pseudomonadota bacterium; assembly: GCA_039193505.1. Taxonomy (GTDB): domain Bacteria; phylum Pseudomonadota; class Alphaproteobacteria; order Rhodobacterales; family Rhodobacteraceae; genus Algicella. The sequence goes on from JBCCWM010000144.1 coordinate 109, forward strand.
CAACCGGATCGAGATCCCGTTCGGCAGGCTCAAAGATTGGCGGCGTGTCGCAACGCGATACGACAGATGCCCCAAGGGTCTACCTCTCAGCCGTCGCCCTCGCAGCACTCGTCATTTACTCGCTATGTGTCCTGAGGCTAAACCGCGGTATTTTTCCGATGTGCAGAGGTTCGTTCTTGCTGCGCAACCGACGGCGCCGACACCACGGGCGACCAGTCGAACACGCAAGCGCTGAGATACCTGAGAGCAGTCACCGAAGCTCTGGGAACTGTGAGGTGTTCTGGTTAAACAAAACGCGGATCGTCGTTCGGCCGTTCCAAATGTGAGGAAAAGCGTCCAACACCCTTAAAATAAAATGCGATTTTACCCTCTCCTCTCTCGCCGAGTAGCAAAGTTCAGCCGTCGAGTACGGGCGTCTGGAACCCGTTCCGCTTTTGAGGGAGCGGGCCAAGGCAGCGTGGATCCCGCACGACAGCCTTGGTGCACTCGGCGAGGCAACCGCGGCCGTTGCGACGTTGACCCAAGCGCCTGAAGCCATCGCGATGCCGAGCGAGCTCGGCGCCGCGAGCCCAAATATCCAGGCCCACGCCGATGTTGAGATCTTGGCGGGCACGTGTCCGACCGGCCTCTAACCAACTACCGTCGCGCAGTCGGGTGAGCGAGAATCGAGCGCCGACAAGCCCGCGTTTGGCGCAGTGCGTGACCAGGAGTGTGAGGCGCTCCGCGACCGTATGCGCGGACGCCAACGTGTTCTTTCGCTTCGCCGTCCGTCAGGTGACTGTTTCCTCAAACGCCTCTCTCGTCCTCACTTTTCCCCGTGTGGCAGTCCTGGCGCCCATGGTCGATGGACGTCAGCCATGACCATTTGCACCGCACTTGCCTCCGAAAGCGATCCGTGGCCAGCTCCGATCTCCGCAGCACGCCGCGCGTTGGCCCCGGTCTACGGACCGTGTGCAGGCTCTGTGGTCTGCCGAGACCCGCGGTGCGGTCAGTGTCCCGCTCGGTCGTAGTCCCAGACCACTTCCTCAGACCCGACAGGACGGCTCTGGCAGGTCAGGACGTAGCCCGCGTCGACGTCGTCATCCTCGAGGGCGTGGTTGGCGACCATCTCGACCTTGCCCTTCAGCACTTTGGCTTTGCAGGTGGAGCAGACACCGGCCCGACAGGCAAACGGCGCGTCGACGTCATTGGCGAGAGCGGCCTCAAGGAGGCTCGCGTCACCGGCGATGGTGACGGCTCGGGTCTCTCCGTCGAGGGTCACGCGGCCTGGCACACCCTGGCCTTCGCGGCCGGGCTCGGTTGCCTGCCGTGCAGCACGCCCGGGTTGGCTCGCGGCGAAGAGCTCGAACCGGATCCGATCTCGGGCGACCCCGTGATCCTCGAGGCCGCGTGCGACGGTCTGCATCATCGCCTCGGGTCCGCAGATATAGACGGTCGTCACTCGGCTGAGATCAATCCATGTGTCGAAGAGACGGGCGCATTTCTCAGCGTCGATCCGCCCGCGGAAGAGGTCGATCTCCTGCGCATCCGCCGAGAAAACATGGACCACGGTGATGCGGCACATGTACCTGTTCTTCAAGTCCTCAAGCTCCTCGCGAAACATTACAGAGCTTGGGGTCCGATTGGCGTAGACCAGCGTGACCTCGGCGCGGTCATCTTCGGCGAGGGTGGATTTGAGAATCGACAAGATCGGCGTGATGCCCGAGCCCGCCGCGAAGGCAAGGATGTGCGGCGCTCTGTCGGTCTCTGCGACGTGGAAGCGGCCCATTGGCGGCATCGCCTCGAGGACGTCGCCCACCGCAAGAGCGGTGTTCGCCCAGGTGGAAAAGGCGCCGCCCGCGACCCGCTTGATGCCGATCTGCAGAACGCCGTCATCTGTGCCGGAACAGATGGAGTAGGACCGGCGCAGCTCCTCCCCGTCGAAGTCGCGGCGGAAGGTGAGGTACTGACCTTGAGTGAACGTGAAGTCACCGCCCTGGAGCGGTTTCAGCGTCAGAACCACGGCGTCGCGCGTCGTCTTGCGGATGTCTGTGACGGTCAGCGGATGGAAGCGGGCCATGACGAACCGTCTCAGATGCACTTGAAGTAGTCGAAGGGCTCCAGGCAGTCGCGGCAGCGCCATTGCGCTTTGCAGGGTGTGGAGCCGAACTGGCTGATCTTTTCCACGTCTGTCGACTGGCAATGCGGGCAGCGCTCCGGGCCCCCCGCGGCCTGAGGTGGCGCGATGCCGTAGGCCTCGAGCTTGGCGCGGCCCGCGTCAGACATCCAGTCGGTTGTCCAGGGCGGCGCGATGCGGGTTTTGATCGTGACGGACGTGACGCCCTCCCGCGCGAGGGCGGTCTCAACGTCCAAGCTGATCACGGCCATCGCGGGGCAGCCCGAATAGGTCGGTGTGAGCGTCACCGTCACCGCGCCGCCCTCAACCTCGACGCCGCGCACCACGCCGAGATCGACGACTGAGATAACCGGGATCTCCGGGTCAGGAACCTTGTCGAGCCACGCCCAAACCTTTGCCTCGCTGATGGCCGTGTCGAGGGGCATCTACCAGCGTGCTCCGGGATAGGACCGTTGCAGCACCTGCATGGACGCGAGCATATGACCGAGATGCTCCGTGTGCCGGGCGCCGCTCCGCCCACCGGAATGCGCAAAATCGCTCACCGGCCAGGTCAGACAGGCGAAACCGAGCGTCTCCTCCACCTTGCTCTGCCACGCCGGCCGGATCTCCGAGGGCAGGGGAGCGACGTCAGCCTCCCGCATCGCGCGATCTGTGGCGTCGTCGGCAAACATCTCGCCTGCATAGGGCCAAAGATAGGTCAGGGCGGCCCCCATGCGCCGGTTGCTCTCCTCCGTCCCGTCGCCAAGCGCGATCACGGTGTCGGCGGAGCGTTCCAGATGGTAGCGCGCCTCCTTGACGGATTTTGCGGCGATCTCGGCCACGCGGCTGTCGCTTGAGCCTTGCAATGCATCGAGCCAGGGCACCTGCGCTGCGTCGAACAAAAACTGACGCATCAGGGCGCGGCCAAAATCCTCGTTCGGCACCTCGAGCATCAGCGCATTCCGAAAGTCATAGGCGTCGCGGAGGAAGGCCAGGTCATTGGCGCTCCGCCCCGCCCCCTCGACCTCGGCCGCATAGTCGAGCCAGAGCTGGGTCTGGCCGATCAGATCGAGCGCAGTGTTGGCGAGCGCGATGTCCTCCTCAAGGGCGGGTGCGGTGCCGCACCATTCGGACGTGCGGTGTCCGAGGACGAGGGCATTGTCGCCCTGACGGAGGAGGAACTCAAAGAGGTGGGTCATCACATTTTTCCCGCATCGTCGGGGATGTCATAGAAGGTCGGGTGTCGGTAAACCTTGTCCCGCGCCGGATCGTACATCGGTCCTTTGTCGGAGGGGTTCGAGGCCGCGATATGCGCGGCCTCCACCACCCAAATGCTGACGCCCTCGTTTCTGCGCGTGTAGACGTCGCGCGCGTTCTTGATCGCGTGCTCGGCGTCGGCCGCGTGGAGGGAGCCGACATGGCGGTGGCTCATCCCGTGCTGCCCGCGGATGAACACCTCCCAGAGAGGCCATTCGCTGCTCATGCATCGACCTCCGTGTCTTCCCTGTGGTGGGGTCCACGCGGCGCACTGTCCCAGCCGAAGGCGTGATCACTGGGGCCGTACTGCTCCAGATGCGCAAGGCGTTCGGCGGCCTCGGTCATGCTTGGGCTATGGCCAGGGGGCACCGACCACATGGCAAAGTGAACTGTGTCGAAAACCTCGAACCACTCCGCTTTGCGTTCAACGAACCGCGCATGGAGCGTGCCCCAGACGAACCGCCTAAGGCTCTCCAGATCGCGCCAGGAGCAGAGGTTCGTGATCACCATCGGGTCGGCGCTGAGTGCGGCGGAGCCGCCAGTGTCGATGTGACGCCAGACAAAGCCCGGCATCCGCTCCGCAAGGGCATTAATCCGGTCGAGCGCGCCCACGAACTCCGCCGTCGCCGGGTGGTCAAACGGGTGGCGCAGTCGGGCGATGTTGACCTCCGCGAGCTCCATGCCGTCACTCCGCCGCGCGTGCACGCGCAGACTTTTTCCGGCCGTGGGCGAGCATCGCCTCGCGCACCCATGCCCCCTCGTCCCAGGCCTTTTGCCGGGCGGTGATCCGGTCGACATTGCACGGGCCGTTCCCGGCGATGACGTCGAAGAACTCCGACCAGTCGGGCTCGGTGAAGTCGTAATGGCCGGTTTCCGCGTTCCATGCGATGGCCTCATCCGGGACGGTCAGACCCAGATACTCCGCCTGCGGCACCGTCTCATCGACGAACTTTTGGCGGAGCTCATCGTTTGTGTTGATCTTGATCCGCCAGGCCATCGACTGGGCCGAGTGCACGCTGTCCTTGTCGGACGGCCCAAACATCATCAGCGCGGGAAACCAGAATCGGTTGAGCGCATCCTGCGCCATCCGCTTTTGATCCGCCGTGCCCTTCACCATCGACATCATGATGTGAAAGCCCTGCCTCTGGTGGAAGCTCTCCTCTTTGCAGATCCGCACCATCGCGCGGGCATAGGGACCGTAGGAGGTTCGCTGCAGCGGCACCTGGTTCATGATCGCGGCCCCGTCGACCAGCCAGCCGACGGCCCCCATGTCGGCCCAGGTCAGTGTCGGGTAGTTGAAGATCGAGGAGTACTTCATCCGCCCGTCGAGCAGCATCTCCGTCAGTTGGTCGCGCGACACGCCGAGCGTCTCGGCGGCGCAGTAGAGATAAAGACCGTGCCCCGCCTCGTCCTGCACCTTTGCCAGCAGGTTTGCCTTCCGCTCGAGGGTCGGCGCGCGTGTGATCCAGTTCCCCTCCGGCAGTTGGCCGACGATCTCGGAATGGGCGTGCTGGCCGATTTGGCGGATCAGCGTCTTGCGGTAGCCCTCGGGCATGTAATCCTTGGGCTCGATCTTCTCGCCCGCGTCGATCCGGTCCTGAAAGGCGCGGTCTTCGGGCGACATATCCTCCCGCGCGAGAACGCCGCTGCCCGTGGATTTGACCATCTGTGCGTACATCGATCCCCTCCCTTCAGGGTCGCTCTAGGATCATAGCAACGCCCTGGCCGATCCCCACACACATTGTACAGAGGCCGTATCGCCCTCCGGTGCGCTTCAAATGATAGGCCGCCGTCATCACGAGCCGAGCCCCGGACATGCCGAGCGGGTGGCCCAGTGCAATTGCGCCGCCGTTCGGGTTCACATGGGCCGCGTCGTCGGGCAGACCGAGTTGGCGCAACACGGCGAGGCCCTGCGCCGCGAAGGCTTCGTTCAGCTCAATGACATCCATTTGCTCGAGCCCGAGGCCCGTCCGCTCCAGGACTTTCCGCACTGCGGGCACGGGGCCGATCCCCATGACCCGCGGCGCAACCCCCGCGGCCGCCATCGCAACCACCCGGACCAAGGGCTCCTGCGCCTTTGCAGCCGCCTCGTCGCCGAGGAGAAGCGCCGCCGCGCCGTCGTTCACGCCGGATGCGTTGCCGGCGGTGACGGTCTTCTCGGGTCCGTTCACGCCTTTCAACTTGGCAAGCGTCCCGGCATCGGTCCCGGGCCTCGGATGCTCATCCGCCGCCACGACAAGCGGCTCACCTTTCCGCTGCGGGATCGAGACGGGCATCAGTTCATCCGCAAACACATTCCGCTCCGCCGCCGCCGCATAGCGCGCCTGGGAGCGGGCGGCGAAGGCGTCCTGATCCGCGCGGGCGATCTGAAAGTCCTCGGCCACATTGTCCGCGGTCTCCGGCATTGAATCGATGCCGTAGGCGGCCTCCATCCGCGGATTGACAAAGCGCCAGCCGATGGTCGTGTCATGAATCGCGTTTGCCCGTGAAAACCCCGCCTCAGCTTTTGGCATCACGAAAGGCGCACGGCTCATGCTCTCAACCCCGCCTGCTATCGCCATGCGATAATCACCGGATTGGATCCCCCGTGCGGCCATGCCGACCGCATCCATGCCAGAGGCGCAGAGCCGGTTGACCGTCGTCCCCGGCACCGTCTCGGGCAGTCCCGCCAGGAGTGCGGCCATCCGGGCGACGTTTCGGTTGTCCTCCCCCGCCTGATTGGCGTCGCCCAAAATGACGTCGTCGATCAGGCCCGGATCAAGGCCGGGATTGCGGCGCAGCAGCTCGGCAATCGGCAAGGCGGCCAGATCGTCGGTGCGCACGGACGCGAGAGCGCCAGCATAGCGCCCGATGGGGGTCCGAACTGCGTCGAGTATGTATGCCGGCATGCTGCCTCTCTCTCACTGCATTCATGCTAACATGTTACGCATAACGGCATCAAGGATCATTTCGTAACACATCAGTCTCCACTTTCTGAACTCGGTGGCGCAGTTCTTCCAGTGCGCGCGAGAAGCGCGGTCACGGCGCTCTGGCACTTGGCCATGGTCCCGTTCGGCGCGAGGCCGATATGCGCCCATGTGCCAAGCCTTAGGGCCATCCGGCGCCAGTAGTGGAGGAAGAGGAGCCGCGCCGCGACCTGCTCAGGTGCGGCCATCGCCGCGTCCGGAAATGTCTCAGCGAGCTCCGCCAGGGCTGCGGCTTGAGCCATCAGATGGGAGGGGACGAGCTGCGTCTCGACCCAGACGGGCAGCGGACCGGGCGCCAGGGCAACCTCCAAGGCGTCGAGCGGCGCATGTCCAATCTCATGCGGGAGCAGAACCAGGTTCTTTGCGAGGTCAATCCTCGGTCCCTCGATCTCCGGCCCCATGTCGCGGCCAAGCACGAAGAGCCGCCAGCCGGACGCAAACTTCACCTCGCGGCGGTAGACATCGATCTCTGCGGCACGCGTCTCCTGCCTGCCATGGTCGGAGAGCGCGTAGATCACCTCCCGCCCCGCCTTCTCGGAGGTGATCCACCCGTCCTTCCTCAGGCGGTGCAACGCGACGCGCGTGGCCTCGGGTCGTATGCCCAACGCGCCCAACAGCGTCCCGAGCTCTTTGCCGGTCAGCCGATCGCCCTCAAGATCGCCGAAGATCGTTACAATCAGCGACCAGGTTTTGGGCGTCTCAAGCCGAAGCAGGTCGGCCAGGGGGGCAGTGGGCGCGGTCTCTGGCATCTCGCAGAGACTATGCGCCGGGGTCAGGACCGCAAGTCAGCGCGCGGCATAGGTGTTCATGGTCAGAAGCTCGTACTCCGCGACCAGATCATCGTCTTGATTGCGGAGCGTCACGTGCCAGCGCACCTCGCCGTAGTCGTCGTTGCGGGCGGTCTTCTGTTTGACGCTGAGGCGCACGCTCACCCGATCCCCGGGCACCACCGGCTTCATGAAGCGGAGCGTGTCGAGCCCGGTGTTGGCCAGCACCGGGCCTTCATCGGGCTGCACAAAGAGGCCTGCAGCGAAGCTGAGAAGCAGATAGCCATGCGCCACGCGCCCCGGAAAGAACGGGTTCCGCGCGGCAGCGTCGTCATCCATGTGCGCATAAAACGTGTCGCCCGTGAACGCCGCGAAATGAGCGACATCGTCGCTCGTGATCTCGCGGTCGGGGGTGTAGAACGTCTCTCCGAGGGCGAGTTCATGGAAGGTGCGGGTGAAAGGGTGGGCTGTCGCTCTGATCTCAGTGGCGCCCGGCACCCATCTGCCGCCGATCGCGGTCAGAATGTCGGGGCTCCCCTGGATCGCAGTCCGCTGCATGTAGTGCATCACGCCCCGAACGCCGCCCATCTCCTCGCCCCCTCCGGCGCGGCCGGGACCGCCATGCACCATGTGCGGCAGGGGAGAGCCGTGGCCCGTGCTCTCGCCCATCGATGTGCGATTGTTGAAGTAGAGCCTGCCGTGATAGGCGCCCGCACTCATCGCGACCGCACGCGCCACATCACCGTCATTGGTGATGACGGAGGCGACGAGACTGCCTTGCGCGCGGTTGGCCAGCCGGACGGCATGGTCGATGTCGGAATAGGGCATGAGGGTCGAGACGGGTCCGAACGCCTCCACCTCGTGCACCGTCGTCGCGGCATCGGGCGCGGCGCAGTGAAAGAGCATCGGCGGCAGGAAGGATCCGGCCTCCGCTGAGGCGCCGCGCACCTCGAAGTCATTCGGATCGCCGAAGACACGCTCTGCCTCTGTTCCGATGAGCCGCGCCTTCTCGAGCACATCCGCCTTTTGGTCCGCCGAAACGAGCGCGCCCATGCGCGTGGCTTCGTCCCTTGGATCCCCGATTGTGGTCCTCGCGAGGCTCGCCTGCAGAGCTTCGATGGCTGCGGGGACCAGCGTGTTGGGCACGAGAATGCGGCGGATCGCCGTGCATTTCTGGCCCGCCTTGGCGGTCATCTCCCGCGTCACCTCTTTGATGAAGAGCGCAAACTCGGGCGTGTCCGGCCCCGCGTCCGGACCCAGGATGGAGGCGTTGAGGCTGTCCTGCTCGGCGATGAAGCGGACTGAGGTCTTCAGGATATGAGACGCAGATCGGAGCGTCAGCGCCGTGTCGGCCGAGCCGGTGAAGCTCACCACGTCCTGGCCCGTCAAATGGTCGAGCATCTCGCCCATCCCGCCAGAAACCAACTGAAGCGCGCCGTCGGGGAGGAGCCCGCTCTCAAGCATGATCCGGGCGGCACGTTCGGCCACGTAGCAACTCGCCGTGGCCGGTTTCACGATCGCCGGCACACCGGCCAGTAGCGTCGGCGCGAGCTTTTCCAGCATGCCCCAGACGGGAAAGTTGAAGGCGTTGATGTGGATCGCAACGCCCTGGAGCGGGGTGCAGATGTGCTGGCCGAGGAACGTGCCAGTCCGCGACAGCTGCTCCACCTCGCCGTCGAGATAGACATGCGCGTCCGGCATTTCGCGCCGGCCCTTGGAGGCAAAGACAAACATTGTCCCGATGCCACCGTCGATGTCGATCAGGTGATCGCGCTGAGTCGCCCCCGTGGCAAAGGACACCTCGTAGAGCTGCGCCTTCCGCTCGGTGAGATGCTGGGCGAGGGCCTTCAGCATCTTTGCCCGCTGGTGGAACGTGAGCCGCCTGAGGTTCGGTCCGCCAACCCTGCGGGCGTGGTCGAGCATGCCTTCGACATCCAGGGATGCCGAGCCTGCTCGCGCAATGACATCGCCGCTGACAGCGGAGCGGATGTCCCGTGCGGAGGCGTCGGAGCCGATCCACTGCCCGGCGGCGAAGCTCTTGATGTCCTGGACTTTCATACTGCTCTCCTCATCCAGGCGGGACTTTGTAGCGTGCCGCGCGGATCCACGACCCGGGGCTCGCTGCCTCCAGTGCGCCCAGCGCGTCGATCATTGCGTCACGGCCAATGGTCTCGGCCCAGTGCATGGGGCCGCCGCGCCAGCGAGGAAAGCCGTAGCCCGCGATCTTGACCACATCGACGGCGGCCTCGCTCTCGGCGATGCCCTCCTCGACAATCCGCGCCCCCTCATTGGCCAGTGCGGCGAGCAGCAGCGTCTGGATCTCGTCATCGCGAAAGCTCCTGCGCGTGATGCCATGTTCCTCGGACCACGCCCGGATCAGGGCCTCCACGTCGGGGTCCGGCTGCCCGCGGCGTGCGCTGGTGGGGTAGGCGTACCACCCGGCACCGGACCGTTTGCCGAACCGCTCCAACGCGCAAAGCTGGTCCGCAATCGCCACATAGCGCTCTCTCGGGTCCCGCGTCGCATCCTGGCGGCGCCGTGCGGCGAAGGCGATCTGGTGGCCAGAGTGGTCCTGCGTCTCGAACGGCCCCATCGCCATCCCGAAGGCGCGCAGTGCCGCGTCGACCTCATGCGGCAGCGCACCGTCGGCCAGCGTGAATTCCGCCGCGCGCCGGTATGCCGCGAGCATGCGGTTGCCGATGAACCCGTCGCACACACCCGACAGCACAGGCGTCTTCCGAAGCCTCCGCGCAAAGGCAAACGCGGTGGCGAGCGTGTCGGGCGATGTGCGCGCCGCCCTGACAATTTCGGTGAGCTTCATGATGTGCGCTGGCGAGAAGAAATGCAGTCCGAGGCAACGCTCGGGCGAGGGGATGCCCTCGAAGATCGCGTTCGGATCCAAATACGAGGTGTTCGTTGCCAGCAGCGCGCCGGGTGAAAGAAGGGGCGCAAGCGACTGGAAGAGCTGGCGCTTCGTGTCGAGGTCCTCAATGACGGCCTCAATGGCAAGATCTGCCCCCGTCGCGCTGTCGAGATCGGCGCTGGCGCTCAGCGCGTTCAGCCGCGTGACACGCTCATCCGCGGTGAGTTTGCCGCGCGTGACCGCCCCGTCCAGAACCTGGGCGACTGCATGCGC
>JBCCWM010000145.1:0-10282 GCA_039193505.1 Pseudomonadota bacterium
ATAGGGGCTCTTCTGCGACCATTTCCAGGAGTGGATCCTCCGTTCACGCGTGAGGACTTTCTCTTGGCCTTTGGCGCCCTTTGACAATTAGTGATCCGTCGGCAGGGGTGCGATGCAGGGGACGCGTCCGACCGCGGCTGAACACTGGGCGACATGTGCGTGACGTCCTTGCTGGCTCGGGCCGCGCTGCTCTGCCGGGGCGCTGCGGCAATCAAATCGGCGCCGTGTCGCATGTCAATGTCGTCGAGGCGGACGTGCCGGAGGCGAGTGAGGCTCCGCCCAAGTGTGCAGTTGCACGTCTCGCCATGCGCGCAACGCTGCAGCCTTCTCGGCCGCCTACGTGCTCCATAGGTCTCGGACCTTCATGGTTGGCGAGTGGCGTTCTTGCGCTCCCTCGCGAGCCTTCGCGCCAGGGAGAGATCTACCTCCCCAACCGCGCGCGGAGCCGTCTGAGGGCTGGGGCGACGATCACTTCGACCCCCTTTGAGGCGTCGGCGTTTTTGCGGATCACAGGGCCAGGACACCTTGCGTCTCTCTCCTCGTACTTGGCGGATCGCGGCTTCAGACCGGTCGAGACCTTTTGCCTGCGTGCAACCGTCTCACGGTCCCAAAGTGTGCGAGATGCGGTCTGCACACGCGCTGCCGTGGGTTGCTCCAGCTAAGTAAATAGCTGACAAGCAATGGGATATGAAACGTTCAGAACCGCATAGCACCCCATCCCTGCGGGTTGGGGATCCGCCGATTGAGATCACTGTGAGGCGCCACAGAAACGCGCGCCGCCTTACATTGCGCGTTGCCAACGTAAGCTCCGAGGTCGTGCTGACGGCACCGACGCGGACGCCGGTTTCTGAACTTGAGCGGTTCGCGGTCAGTCGGCTTGATTGGGTGCGGTCATGCTTGGCCAGACGGCCGGCCTCCGTGTCGATTGAGCCGGGCGCTGTCTTGCCGGTGGCGGGGGAGGCACTGACGCTCGCGCGGGGACAGGGGCGCACTGCGCTGCGCGCGGGCAATCGGTTGCTGGTTCCAGGCGAAGGCGCGCGGTACAGTTCCAGGGTTAAGGCTTGGGTGATTGACGAGGCCCGCGCGGCAGTGACGCTGGCCGCGGACCGGTACGCGGATCGCCTCGGGCGCTCGTACACAGCGATCACGCTCCGCGATCCACGGTCACGGTGGGGGTCTTGTTCGTCTGAGGGCCGGCTGATGTTCAGCTGGCGGCTGCTCCTCGCTCCGCCGATGGTTCTCAACTATGTGGCCGCCCACGAAGTGGCCCATCTGGTCGAGCTGAACCACTCACCGCGATACTGGGCGCTGCTCAACGATCTCTTCGATGGCGTAGATGAGGGCCGACGTTGGCTGCGGAGCGACGGCGCGGCCCAACTCCACCGCTATCAGTTTTGAGCGACCGTCGTCGCGGCTGCCGGGGCGGTGAAGAAATTGCCGTGGATCCAGACGCGGCGGTCCTGCAAGGGATCGACGACCTCGTGCCAGATCCCATTTTGCTGGCCTGTCACGATCAGCGCGTCGCCTTGAACCGCCCGCCCGGCGATCGCAAAGCCCGTTCCCGGACCGTCGCGCAGGTTGACCGTCCGTCCTGTCACGGTCCCCCGCGGACGGCGATCCTCCGCTTTGAAGCTCGGCGTCGTGTCGACGCCGGCTGACGTGAACACGACCTCTTCGAGGACGGCACTCGGATACTCCGTGGTGCCGCGGCTGGGGAGGGGTTGCACCACGTCGGCACGCGCCGACAGAGGTGCATCCGAGAGAACCGGGTCCTCCGGCGTGTCGAGCCCGACCAGCAGGCATGCCCCGCAGAACGCTGTCGCGGTCACGTAGCTGATAAAGTTCGACACGAAGTCCGACATCACGATTCCATTCTACGATGTTACAACCATACCAGCAGAGGCGAAAACGTCTCCAACTGAACCGAACGCATTCTCTGTTTTTTCTGCAATCAGCGTTAACCGGCGATTTCGGCGGGAGTGTGACTGCCCTTCACGTTATGCGTGGATTGCGCCGTCGCCGCAGGCGAGCGCCGCCTCGCGCATCGCCTCCGAAAAGGTCGGATGCGCATGGCACGTGCGGGCCAAATCCTCAGCGGCTGCCCCGAACTCCATCGCGACACAGACCTCGTGGATCAGATCGCCGGCCATTGGGCCGATGACATGAGCGCCGAGGATCCTGTCGGTGTCCTTGTCAGCCAGTATCTTGACGAAACCGTCTCCCGCGAAGTGCGACTTGGCCCGCGCGTTGCCTTGGAACGAGAACTTGCCGACCTTGTAGTTGCGGCCCTGCGCCTTCAAGGCTTCTTCGGTCAGACCCACCGCGGCGACCTCGGGGCTGGTGTAGATCACAGAGGGGATGACGTCGTAGTTCACATGCCCCTTTTGTCCGGCGATCGTCTCGGCGACAGCCATGCCCTCATCCTCGGCCTTGTGGGCCAGCATAGGTCCTGCGACGACGTCGCCGATCGCCCAGATCCCCGCAATGTTGGTCTTGAGATGGCGGTCGGTGACCACTTGGCCCCGGTCTGTCATCTCAACGCCCACCGTCTCGAGGCCGAGCCCCTGAGTGAAGGGCCGGCGTCCGGTCGCCACGAGAACGACATCGGCCTCAAGTGAGGCGCTGCTGTCATCGGAGCGGCGCGTGTAGCTCACCGTCAGGGCATCGCCCGTCTCAACCCCCTGGACGGCGGCGCCGAGAATGAACTCGATCCCTTGCTTTTGCATCGTTTTCTGGAACGCACGCTGGATCTCGGCATCCATCCCCGGGGTGACATGGTCGAGAAACTCGATCGCCGTCACTTTGGAGCCGAGCCGCGCGAACACGGACCCCATCTCGAGCCCGATCACACCAGCGCCGATCACGACCATCCGCTCGGGAACCTCCTTGAGGGTCAGCGCGCCGGTCGAGGTCACGATCCGCTCCTCATCGATCTCGACGCCGCGGAGCGGCGAGGGTTCGGAGCCTGTGGCAATCACGATGTGCTTGGCCTCATGCACCTCGCCCGCCACCTCAACCTTGCCCGCGGCGACGACTGTGCCGGCGCCCTTCAGCCAATCGACCTTGTTCTTCTTGAACAGGAACTCGATGCCCTTGGTGTTGCTGTCGACCGAGGACTGTTTGTAGGCCATCATCTTTGGCAGATCGACGGTCGGCTTCTCTGCGACAATCCCCATCGTGTCAAAATGGGTGTGCGCCTCATGGTAGAGTTCCGAGGCGTGGAGGAGCGCCTTCGACGGGATGCAGCCGATGTTGAGGCAGGTGCCGCCGAGTGTCTCGCGCTTTTCGACGCAGGCGGTCTTGAGCCCCAACTGCGCGCATCGGATCGCACACACATACCCGCCCGGTCCGCCGCCGATCACGATCACGTCGTAGCTGCTCATCTTTCTCTCCTCATGCGCGGTGATTGCCCTGCCGCAATTGGCGCCAGAGCCCGCACGGTTTCGCTTCATTCCCTAGCTATAGTCTTCAATGGTGAAGCGGTAGGGGGGCGACGATGAAGCGTGTGTTGACGGTTGTTGCGGCTCTCGCGGTTGCCTTTGTGGTCGCCTCGGTCGCGCGTCACGCAGAGCGCGCGGCCGCCGTGCTCGCATCGGAACCGGTCGCTGTGCATAGCGCCGCCGCTGGCCGGTCAGACGTGCAACACGACAGCGTGCGGGCCAGCCCGTAACCCGACGGATCCGGAGCCGCGCCCGACACCGCCACTTTCTGGGGGCGGCGCAGAGCGGCGTCCGCGCCAATCGCCGCGCTAAAGGTCCATCAAGAGCCGGCGCGGATCTTCGAGGGCTTCTTTGACACGGACGAGGAAGGTCACAGCGCCTTTGCCGTCGACAATCCTGTGGTCATAGCTGAGCGCGAGATACATCATCGGTCGGACCACGACCTGACCCTTCTCGACCATCGGCCGGTCCTGGATTTTGTGCATCCCGAGAATGCCCGATTGCGGCGGGTTCAAGATCGGGGAGCTCATCAGGGAGCCGTAGACGCCTCCGTTCGAAATCGTGAAGGAGCCGCCCTGCATTTCGGCCATCGAGAGCTTCCCGTCGCGGGCGCGTTGGCCGAGCTCGTTGATCTTCTTCTCGATCGCCGCAAAGCCCATTTGGTCGGCGTCGCGCACCACCGGCACGACGAGGCCCGTCGGCGTGCCCACCGCGATCCCCATATGGACGAAGTTCTTGTAGACGATCTCGGTCCCGTCGATCTCGGCATTGACCTCCGGGACCTCGCGGAGAGCGTGACAGCAGGCCTTGGTGAAGAACGACATAAAGCCGAGCTTCACGCCGTGCTTTTTGAGAAAGAGGTCCTTGTACTCGTTGCGCAGCCCCATGATGCCGCCCATGTCCACCTCGTTGTAGGTGGTGAGCATGGCAGCTGTGTTCTGTGCGTCCTTGAGGCGGCGGGCGATGGTCTGGCGCAGGCGGGTCATCTTGACCCGCTCCTCGCGTGCGGCATCGGCCTGGTTGATCGGGCCGCGCGGCACGGCTGCCGGTGCCGGCGCAGTCACCGGCGTCGGCGTGGGCTGGGGGGTGGCCTTCAGCACATCCTCTTTCATCACACGTCCGTCGCGTCCAGTGCCCGCGATCTGGTCCGGGGTCAGGCCCTTTTCATCCATCAGCTTTTTGGCGGACGGCGCGTCCTCTACGTCGCGGCTTAAGGAGGTGGTCGGGGCAGGGGTCGGTGCGGTCTGCGCAGGGGCCGCGGCTGCGCCCGCGCCCGCCGAGATCACCGCAAGCTTGCCGCCGGCCTCGACGGTCACGCCGTCGGCGGCAACGATCTCGACCAATGTGCCGGCTGCGGGGGCAGGGACCTCAACCGAGACCTTGTCGGTTTCGAGCTCGCAGAGCATTTCATCTGCCGCGACGCTGTCGCCCACCTTCTTGAACCAGGTCGAGACGGTGGCCTCGGTGACACTCTCGCCCAGGGCTGGCACCATCACATCGACTGACGCGGCCTCGGCCGCGGGAGCCGGTTCTGCTGCAGCCGGCGCGGCCGCCGCGGGCGCGGCGCCGTTTGCTGCGGCGGCCGCTCCCTCCGTCACCATGGCCAAAAGTGCATCGACACCGACCGTCGCGCCTTCGGCGGCCACGATCTCGCTCAAGGTGCCACTGACAGAGGACGGGACCTCGACGGTCACTTTGTCCGTCTCGAGCTCGCAGAGCATTTCGTCGACCGTCACAGCCTCCCCCGGCTTCTTAAACCAGGTCGCCACCGTCGCCTCGGTCACGCTCTCGCCGAGGGTCGGTACTCTGATCTCTGCCATCAGTCCTTGTCTCCGCTCAGTGCATCGGCCACGAGGGTGTCCTGCTGCTGCTTGTGCGATTTTGCAAGCCCCGTTGCGGGCGACGCGGCCGCCGGGCGCCCGGCATAGGCCGGGCGGCGCCACTTCGATTTGAGCCGGCCGAGCACCCACTCAATGTTGGGCTCGACGAAGAACCAGGCGCCCTGGTTCTTGGGCTCCTCCTGGCACCAGACGATCTCAGCCTCGGGGAAGCGGCGGAGCTCCGCGACGAGGCTTTGGGCTGGGAACGGATAGAACTGCTCCAGCCGGAGGAGGTAGACATCGTCGAGGCCCTGCGCGTCGCGCGCCTCGAGTAGGTCATAGTAGACCTTGCCGGAGCAGATCACCACGCGCCGGATTGCGTCGTCGGACTTCAAGGTCACGTCCGACGAGCCGAACTGCGCATCGTCCCAGAGGACGCGGTGGAAAGACGAGCCTGTCGCCATCTCCTCGAGCGTCGAGACCGCCTTTTTGTGACGCAGGATTGATTTCGGCGTCATCATAATCAGGGGTTTCCGGAACGTCCGGTGGAGCTGGCGCCGCAGAATGTGGAAGTAGTTCGCGGGCGTCGTGCAGTTCGCGACGATCCAGTTGTCCTCGGCGCTCATCTGCAGGAAGCGCTCCAGGCGAGCGGAGGAGTGCTCCGGCCCCTGACCCTCGAACCCGTGAGGGAGGAGGCAGACGAGGCCCGACATCCGGAGCCATTTCTTTTCCCCCGACGATATGAACTGGTCGAACATGATCTGCGCGCCGTTTGCAAAGTCGCCGAACTGTGCCTCCCACATGGTGAGCGCGTTGGGCTCGGCGAGTGTGTAGCCATACTCGAACCCGAGCACGGCGTACTCCGACAGCATCGAATCGACCACTTCATATGTGGCCTGGTCGGAGCGGATGTGGTTGAGCGGCAGATACCGCTCCTCCGTTTCCTGATCGATGATGCCGGAATGGCGCTGGCTGAACGTGCCCCGGGTCGAATCCTGGCCGGAGAGGCGGACAGGGTAGCCCTCCGCGAGGAGGCTGCCGAAGGCGAGGGCCTCGGCCGTCGCCCAGTCGATGCCCATCCCGCTCTCGATCATCCCGCGCTTGGCCTCGAGGATCCGCTCCACCGTGCGGTGCGGCTTGAAGCCTTCGGGCACACGGCCGAGTGCGGCGCCGACCTCCTTCAGAAGGTCGAGCTCAACCGCCGTTTTGCCGCGCTGGTAGTTCTCACCCTGCTTGTCGAGATGGCTCCAACGCCCGTCGAGCCAGTCCGCCTTGTTCGGGCGGAACTCCTTCCCGGCTTCGAACTCCTCGTTCAAATGCGCTTGGAACGCCGCTTTGGCGTCTTCGATTTCCCCCTCGGGGATCAGCCCGTCCTTCACGAGGCGCTCGGTGTAGATCTGGAGCGTCGTCTTGTGCGACTTAATCAGCTTGTACATCGTGGGCTGCGTGAACATCGGCTCGTCGCCCTCGTTGTGGCCGAAGCGCCGATAGCAGAACATGTCGAGGACGACATCCTTGCCGAACTTCTGACGGAACTCGATCGCCACTTTGGCGGCGTGGACCACGGCCTCCGGATCGTCACCGTTCACATGGAATATCGGCGCCTCCACCATCAGCGCGATGTCGGTCGGGTAGGGGGAGGAGCGGGAGTTGTGGGGGCTGGTGGTGAAGCCGATCTGGTTGTTCACGATGAGGTGGATCGTGCCGCCGGTTTTGTGGCCCTTGAGGCCGGAGAGGCCAAAGCACTCGGCCACGACGCCCTGTCCTGCGAAGGCCGCGTCGCCGTGGAGGAGGACCGGCAGCACGGACGTGCGCTCCTGATCTTCGAGCTGGTTCTGCTTGGCGCGCACTTTGCCGAGGACGACGGGGTTCACCGCCTCTAGATGGCTCGGGTTGGCGGTCAGCGACAGGTGGACGACGTTGCCGTCGAAGCTCCGGTCGGAGGAGGCCCCGAGGTGGTACTTCACATCGCCCGAGCCGTCGACATCCTCGGGCTTGAAGCTGCCGCCCTGGAACTCGTTGAAGATCGCCTTGTAAGGCTTGCCCATGACGTTGGCGAGCACAGAGAGCCGCCCGCGATGCGGCATGCCGATGACGATGTCTTTGACGCCAAGGCTGCCGCCCCGCTTGATGATCTGTTCCATCGCGGGGATCAGCGCCTCGCCCCCGTCGAGGCCGAAGCGCTTGGTGCCGGTGTATTTGACGTGGAGGAACTTTTCGAAGCCTTCAGCCTCAACCAGTTTGTTGAGAATTGCTTTCCGGCCTTCGCGCGTGAAGGCGATCTCCTTGCCGTAGCCTTCAATCCGCTCCTTGAGCCAGGCGGCCTCCTCCGGGTTCGAAATGTGCATGTACTGAAGCGCGAACGTGCCGCAATAGGTCCGCTTCAGGATCGCCACGATCTCGCGCATCGAGGCCGTCTGGAGACCAAGGACCATATCGATGAAGATCGGCCGGTCCATATCGGCCTCGGTGAAGCCGTAGGACCCCGGGTCGAGCTCGGGGTGAGACCTCTGCTCCGCCATCCCAAGCGGGTCGAGGTCCGCGGCAAGGTGTCCTCGGATCCGGTAGGCGCGGATGATCATCAACGCGCGGAGCGAGTCCGTCACCGCCCGCTGCACTTGCGTCTCGGAGAGCGTCACGCCGCTGTCGGCCGCCTTTTTGGCGACCTTCTCCTTGACCGCAGTTGCCGGGTCCTCGCCCCACTGCCCGTCGAGCGCTGCGGTCAGGTCATCGGAGGGTTGCGGCGGCCAGTCGGTCCGCGCCCAGGAGGGCCCGGCGGCCTCGGCCCGCACGTCGCGGCTGTCATCGGCGAGCGCCTCGAAGAACTCCCGCCAGCTGGCGTCGACCGCCGCCGGGTCCTGGGCGAAGCGGGCATAGAGCTGCTCCACATACTCGGCATTGTGACCTTGCAGGAAGGACGAGACGTGAAACTGATCGTTGGGGCTCTGTTCGGTCATGCGGTTCCTCCGCAGCTAGCGCTCTCCGCCTCGGGCGCGGGGCCGGCGCGTGGCGGCGGGGCACCGGCACGCCCATATTTCACGGACCCGCCCCCGTTCGCCACCCCCCTTTGCCGTCGAATTGAACGAGCTTGCCTCAGCGGCATGCGAATCTTGCGGCCAAAACCCCGGGCGTCCCGGACGAGGTCGCCGGCCCCACCTGTTCGGCCGGGCCCGCACACTCGGCCCGGACGAGGGCCAGCACTTCAGCCTCGCTCAATCCGGCTGGAAATCGAAAGCTAAAGGCGGTCGTGGAGCGCTCTCCGCCACAGGCCGCGAGCGCGAAAAGAAGGAGGAGGCGGGGCATCGGTGTCTGCTTTCCGGTTGGCTTCGCCCTGTCCAACAGCATCGCCATGAACGCCGCGTTACCGCGGCCGCGCCTAGCGAAACACCTCCTCGTAGCCGTCCTCCGGCGCAAGGGGGTGAGGGCCAAATCGATTGGGCCCCGGGTCGGAGGGTTTGATCAGCCACCAGAGCTGCACCAGAAAGCCGACGGCCACCACGACAAACACAAGGCCCCCGCCAACCCACCCGATTTGATCCGGCAGCGCATAGAGCAGACCTGCGCCCGCAACCAGGCCCACATACGGCAGAAAGAGGAAATAGCCCGGCTTGCCGGTGTCGTGAAGCCGACGCACGAGAACAGTGATCGACGGCATGAAGGTCAGGAGGCTGACCAGCGCGCCGAGGCCGCCAACCTCGTCTTCGGAGCCCCAGCCTGCGATGCCGTCCAAAACCCCGGCAATCAGGGATGCCAGGATGATGGCGAGAAAGAACCAACAATACTCCGCCCGACCGGCGCGCCCGCTGATCCGGACGTATTTGCGCAGGCACGTGCGGACAGCCGCCGCAAAGCTCACCCCGCGCCCTGATCCAGGAGCGCGGCGGCGCGGCAGGCGCGCCTCACCCGATCGCTTTCAACACCGCCTCACCGAGGCCTGCAGGGCTGTCGGCCACCACAATGCCGGCTGACTTCATCGCCTCGATCTTGTCCTCGGCACCGCCCTTGCCGCCGGCGACGATGGCGCCGGCATGGCCCATGCGGCGGCCCGGCGGGGCCGTGCGCCCGGCGATGAAGCCGGCCGTTGGCTTGCCGCGCCCCGCCTTTGCCTCATCGGCCAGGAACTGCGCGGCCTCCTCCTCGGCGGAGCCGCCGATCTCGCCGATCATGATGATCGAGTGGGTCTCGGGGTCGCCGAGCAGAAGCTCGAGCGCGTCGATATGCTCCATGCCTTTGATCGGGTCGCCGCCGATGCCGATGCAAGTCGACTGCCCGAGGCCCGCGGCCGTCGTCTGGCCGACCGCCTCGTAAGTGAGGGTCCCCGAGCGGCTGACCACGCCGACCGAGCCGCGCCGGTGGATGTGCCCCGGCATGATGCCGATCTTGCAGGCATCGGGCGTGATCACGCCTGGGCAATTCGGCCCGATCAGCGTCGAGCTCGAGCCGGCGAGCGCCCGCTTCACCTTCATCATGTCGAGGACCGGGATCCCTTCGGTGATGCAGACGATCAGCTCGATCTCCGCGTCGATCGCTTCGAGGATCGCATCCGCCGCGAAGGGCGGCGGGACGTAGATCGCGGTGGCGTTCGCACCGGTCCCGTGACGCGCCTCGTGGACGGTGTTGAAGACCGGCAGCCCGATATGCTCCGACCCGCCTTTCCCCGGCGTGACGCCCCCGACCATCTTGGTCCCGTAAGCGATCGCCTGCTCCGAGTGGAACGTGCCCTGACTGCCCGTCAGGCCCTGACAGATGACTTTGGTGGTTTCATCGACGAGGACGGCCATGGTCTCGTATATCTCCAGATTTTGGCACTAGGGGAGCACCGTTTTTTTATCCACTGAACGTAGGTCTGCTCAGTTACTGCGTCGAAACCCGCGCGAAGTCCTTTGACGCCGCATATAGGATGTATCGTCCAACTCTCGTCGTATCCGGTGCCCATGCCAACGGTCGGCGCATGGAAGACGGGCGCGGCTTCGGTCAACTCTGCGATCAGCTGCTTCGCCTCGTCGACGCTGCCGCCGGACA
>JBCCWM010000146.1:0-10281 GCA_039193505.1 Pseudomonadota bacterium
CACCCCAGACGTTCAATTTGCCCACCCCGCTCGCGCCAAAAAACAGCCAATCGCGCACCGGCGCCCTCCGTGCCCTCCCGCAAGAACCGCCCCCGCTCCGCCACTTCGTCCCGGGGGGACTTCACCCTCACGTCCGGGAACGGGGAGAAACTCGCTCTCAACAGGGGCGGACAGCTGTCTCTGGCTGGCCGCCTTTTTTTGCTTTGAGAGTGTGTTACGCCCATGAAGTAAAGCGACACAAAGCTTGATTTGTGCAATGCGGCAGGTCGGACGTACCGTTTTAGCGAAAAATGACGGAAGACGATCCCGCACAGCCGGTGTCCGTCGTCGAGCAGATGTAACCGGTAAACGGCAAGAATGTTACGAAAGAGTTGAGTGAGGCTCTGCGCCGTCGCTCGGCTGACAATGAAAAGAGGCAGACCGTGCAGACTACGCTTGCCAAGACTGTACAGCTCGTTGGAATGGGTTTGCACTCCGGGCGTCCGGTTCGGGTCACTCTGCGACCTGCCTGTGCCGACAGCGGTATGCGCTTCCGACGGGTCGACATCACTGACCGAGACAACATTGTTCCAGCTCGGTTCGACGCTGTGTCGGACACGCGTCTGAACACGCGGCTGTCGAACGCCGTTGGCGTCAGTGTCAGCACCGTTGAGCATTTGATGGCTGCGATCACCGGGGCAGGCCTGCGAAACGTGCTGATCGACATAGACGGTCCGGAAGTTCCGATCATGGACGGGAGCGCTCGGCGGTTTCTGGCGGAGATCGCAGGTGCTGGCCTCGTGGCACAGTCCGCCAGCCTTCAGGTGCTGCGCGTGATCAAAGAAGTGCGGCATGTCGAGGCGTCTGCAGAGGTGCGGATCGCGCCGCATGACGGTCTGAAGATCTCTTTCGAGATCGATTTCGCAGATGCAGCGATCGGTCGCCAGGTCGCGAGCTTCGATCTCGCCAACGGCACTTTCGCGCGTGAGCTCGCTGAGTGCCGGACTTTCTGTCGCAGGACCGACATCGACCAGATGCGCGCCGTAGGGCTGGCCCTCGGCGGGACGCTTGAGAACGCGGTTGTCGTGGACGGAGAGACGGTGCTGAACCCCGAGGGCTTTCGCCGGGCGGATGAGTGCGTGCGCCACAAGATCCTCGACGTGGTTGGCGACATCACCCTCGTTGGGATGCCGATCCTCGGCCACTACACGGGCCTCCGCGCTGGCCATGGCCCGACCAACCGGATGCTGCGCACCCTCCTCGCAACGCCGTCCGCCTATCGGATTGAGCCCTGCACGCCGGAGATCGCGGCCGCACTGCCGGGCGCTGGGCTCCGCGTAGAGGATCTTGCCGTTGCAGGCTGACGCACACGTGTGACCAGACCGAAACCCGAGGCCTTTCGTCCAGAGCTGCTCATGTGTTAAACCACCTCTTGTTCGTAACGTCTTTCTTTACGGACAGGAAACAGCGGATGAGCACCATGCGTCTCGGCATCCTGATTGCGGTCATTGCGCTTGGCGGCCTGTCGGGCTGCGGCCGCTTCGGTGAGTCCGAGATCCCGGTTGAATCGCGCTCCGCCGAAGAGCTTTACCTTGCCGCCGAATTCGATCTCGAGGCCGGCCGTCCCCTCCGGGCGGCGCGCCAGTTCGATGAAGTGGAGCGGCTCTACCCCTATTCCGAGTGGGCCAAGCGCGCGATGATGATGTCCGCCTTTGCCTACTACGACGCGCGGTTTTTTGAGGACAGCCGGGCGGCCGCCGCACGCTATCTCGATTTCTTCCCGGCCGATGAGGATGCAGCCTATGCGCAGTACCTGATTGCGCTCAGCTACTATGACCAGATCGTCGATGTCGGCCGCGACCAGGGCACGACGTTCGAAGCTCTTCAGGAGCTGCGCGAGACCATCGAGCGCTATCCGGACAGCGACTATTCCTCCACTGCGGCGCTTAAGTTCGATCTTGCGCTCGACCACCTCGCCGGGAAGGAAATGGAAGTCGGGCGGTACTATCTCAAGAAGGGGCATTTCTCCGCCGCAATCAACAGGTTCCGCGTGGTTGTTGAGGACTTCCAGACAACTCAGCACACGCCCGAAGCGCTCCACCGTTTGATTGAGTGCTACCTCTCGCTCGGCCTGACGGACGAGGCGCAGACGGCCGGCGCGATCCTCGGGTTCAACTATCAGGGGTCGGTCTGGTATGAGGACAGCTACGCCCTCCTGACCGATGCGGGCCTCGAGGCGGAGGAGCGCGGGCAGGGTTGGCTGACGCGCATCTACCGGCAGGTCATCCAGGGCAAGTGGCTTTGAGCTTGTGCTCCGCGAGCTGTCTATTCGAAATGTCCTCCTGATCGAAGCGCTCGACCTGGCCTTTGCGCCCGGTCTCAACGTTCTGACGGGCGAGACCGGGGCCGGGAAGTCGATCCTCCTTGATGCGCTTGGCTTTGTCCTGGGGTGGCGGGGCCGCGCCGATCTGGTGCGCCAAGGCGCCGAAGAGGGCGAAGTGGCGGCGGTGTTCGATCTCCCGCAGGATCACGGCGCGCACGCAATTCTCGAAGAGGCGGGCATCGCCTCCGACGATGTGCTCCTCCTTCGACGGATCAACGCGCGGGACGGTCGAAAACGCGGGTTCGTGAATGACCGCCGTGTGTCGGGCGAGGTGTTGAGGGCCCTCTCCGGCACGCTGGTCGAGCTCCACGGTCAGCATGATGACCGCGGGCTGCTCGACCCGAAGGGCCACCGCGCTCTCCTCGATGCGTTCGGCGCCTATGGCGACGTGCAATCGGCCGTGCGCGCGGCCTGGCGGACGGTGCAACAGGCGCGCGCTCGGCGCGACCAGCAGGCGGAGGCCATCGCCAGAGCCGCGCGGGACGCCGATTACCTGCGCCACGCCGAGGCGGAGCTGACGGCCTTAGCCCCCGAACCCGGCGAGGAGGAGGCGCTCGACACAGCGCGCCGGCGGATGCAGCTCTCGGCGCGGGTGGGCGAGGATCTTGGACGGGCTGAGCACGCCATGGGTCCGGACGGGGCAGAGGGCCGGCTTGGCGATGCGCTCCGATGGTTGGAGGCTGTGGCAGAGCATGCGGAGGGCGGGCTCGACCCGGCCATCAGCGCGCTCAGCCGGGCATTGGTGGAGCTTGGGGAGGCCGATGGCGCCCTCCAGGACTATGTCGAGACGCTCGCCTTCGACAGCTACGAGCTCGAGCGGACGGAGGAGCGGCTCTTCGCCCTCCGCGCGCTGGCTCGCAAACACAACGTGGCGCCCGACGCGTTGCCCGATCTCGCAGCGCAGTTTGCGGCGGATGTGGCGGCTCTCGATACGGGCACGGCGGATTTGGCGGAGCTCGATGCGACTGTGAGATCCGCTGAAGCCGCCTATGACAGCGTTGCGATGCATCTCACCGAGGCGCGTCGCGCGGCCGGCCAGCATCTCGACCTTGCCATGGGCGCTGAGCTTGCCCCCCTCAAGATGGAGCAGGCGCGGTTCCGGACGACACTTGCCGCTGCTCCGCCGGGGCCCGACGGGACGGACCTCGCCACGTTCACTGTCGCCACCAACCCCGGCGCACCCGAGGGGCCGCTCAACCGGATCGCCTCAGGGGGCGAGCTCTCGCGGTTTCTGCTGGCGTTGAAGGTCTGCCTCGCCGGCACCGCACCGGATCAGACGATGATCTTCGACGAAATCGACCGAGGTGTCGGCGGGGCCACGGCAGACGCGGTCGGCCGGCGCCTCGCAGCGATCGCACGCGACGCCCAAGTCCTTGTCGTCACCCATTCCCCGCAGGTGGCCGCGCTCGGCAGCCATCACTTCCGCGTCGCCAAACAGGTGATCGCCGGGGTCACCCGAACGGACGTCACGGCGCTTGACACCGATGCGCGGCTTGACGAGATCGCGCGGATGCTCTCGGGCGAGACGATCACGCCGGCCGCGCGCGCCGCGGCGCAAGCGCTGCTGGTCTGAGGTCAGAGCAGAACGACCTGCGTCCCGATATCGGCCATCTCGAAGAGCTCTTCGATGTGCTCGTTGAAGAGCCCGATACAGCCGTTGGATGACCGCCGGCCGATCTTGCGCTCGTCATTCGTCCCGTGGATCCGGTAGTACTGCCAGGACAGGTTGAGCGCCCGCGTGCCGAGCGGGTTCTCCGGCCCAGGCCCGACATACCGCGGCAGATCCGGGTTCCGCTCGATCATGGAGGGTGTCGGGCGCCACTCGGGCGCATCGCGCTTCAACGTCACCTCCGTGCGCCCGCGCCGCGTCAACTCATCGGTGAGTGGGACCGACGAGGGGTAGATCCGCTCCACCAGACCGTCCTCTGACCAGTAGTAGACGATCCGAGACTGCGTGTCGCACAAGATAGCACCTTGGCGAAGGCTCTCGAAATGCTCGCGCCAGCCCCGGATGGTGACGCCGGAGATCCGACGCTCGAGCCGCACCTCAGAAAGGGCCGGTGTCGCAAGCGACGCAAGGCCGAGCGCGGCAAACTGTCTGCGTGTCTGTGTCATCTGTCTGCCCGATGTTTTGGTATCTGTCGAAATGAACCACGCCATCCGCGGCAGTGCAACACACGCCACCGTGAGATCAGTTGAGCTGGACGACCTTTCCGGGGTTCAGGATGTCCTTCGGGTCGAGTGCACGCTTGATCTCGGCCATAAGCTGCCATCCCGCTCCGTGCTCGGCCGCCATATAGCCCATCTTGCCGGCACCGATCCCATGCTCCCCGGTGACAGTGCCGCCGAGCTTGAGAGCCCGCTCCGCCATCCGCCCGGCGAGCGCCTTGGCCTCGGCGATCTCGTCTGCGTTGCCCGGTTCCACAAGCAGTGTCGTGTGGTAGTTCCCATCCCCCACATGCCCGAGAATTGGCCCGTTGAGGCGGCTCTCGGCAATGTCGGCCTCAGTGTCCGCGATCGCCTGAGCGAGACGCGAGATCGGCACACAAATGTCTGTTGTCACGGCCAGACAGCCAGGGCGCATCGCTTTGATGGCATAAAACGCATTGTGGCGCATTTTCCAAAGGGCGGTGCGGTCCTCCGTCGCCGTGGCATGGCGAAACGTGCCGGCCCCCATCTCCGCGGCGATCTCCCCCACCATGGCCGCCTGCTCTGCCACACCGCTCTCCGAGCCATGGAACTCAAGAAAGAGGTGCGGTGTCTCCGGAAAGTCGGCCTTGAAGTAGCTGTTGAGCGCCGCCACCGAAATCCGGTCGAGGAGCTCAATCCGTGCGACGTTCACGCCCATTTGCATCGTCTGGATAACCGTGGAGACCGCCGCATCGACGCTCGGGAAGGGCGCCATGGCGGCCGCGATGGCCTCCGGCTGACCGCGGAGGCGGAGCGTGAGTTCAGTCATGATGCCAAGCGTGCCCTCCGATCCCACGATGAGTTTTGTCAGATCGTAGCCCGCCGCTGATTTGGGCGCCTGGCTCCCGGTGCGGATCACGCGCCCATCGGCGAGGACGACCTCGAGTGCGAGGACGTTCTCGCGCATCGTCCCATACCGCACCGCCGTCGTCCCCGAGGCCCGCGTGGCGGCCATACCCCCGAGCGTTGCGTCGGCGCCGGGATCGACCGGGAAGAAGAGGCCCGTGGCGCGGAGCGCCTCGTTGAGGGCAGAGCGGGTGACACCGGGTTGCACGACCGCTATCATGTCCTCGGGCCGGATCGCGAGAACTTGATCGAGCGCGCTCATGTCAAGCGTCAGCCCACCTCGGAGAGGGAGCGCGTTGGCCTCGAGCGAGCTGCCGATCCCCCAGGGAACGATCGGACAGCCCTCTTCCGCACAGATCCGAACGATCTCAGCCACTTCTTCGGTGGAGCGTGGCGTGGCCACGCCGTCGGGCCAGGCCTCCGGAAAATAGCTCTCGTTCTGGCCATGGAGACGACGCACCGCATCACTCGTGTCGAGCGCGGGGCCGAGTGTCTTGCGAAGCGCATCGATCGCGGTTTCTATGCTCATGGGCCGTCCTCCTTAGGCAATGATCACCCGGATGGGCGGCAGAGGGAAGGACGGAATGCCCGACGCCCCCGCGATGCGCCCCGTCAACGTGCGACACACTCGCCGCGCCCTCCGCTGCATCTCGCACCGTGCCGCTCGACCCGGTCTGACGCCGAGCGGTGCCGGACGCGACGGCGCCCGGCACCCGGGTCTTTGGGCTCATCGATTGAACGCCAAAGGTCAGGTCTGCCCTCTGCAGCCCCGATGCTTCGTGCCGCGCCCGGCAGAGCGTGGACGCGTCGGGCTGATCGGCGCCCGCAGAGTGTCACAGGCCGTTTCTCTGGGAAGCCGGTTTCGTCGGCTCTCTATTGGTGAGCGGGGCGTGCGGTGGACGCTTGGTCGCCGCTGGGACGTCTGTGCCGGGGGACTGCGCTAGACGATGTGGAGTGCGCTTGCACAACTGATGTTGCGGATTGGGCGGACGGGACGCGACCGTGCCGTCGGGGGCTGGCGGATGATCTGCGGCGAGGGCCCGGGGCAGGTTCAGTTCTGGTTGATCGCACTCTGTGTGGGGATTGTCGCAGGGCTTGCGGCCGTCGGGTTTCGGCTCGGAATCTCGCTCCTCCAGTCGATCGTCTACGGTGCCAATGACCGAATGCTCGCCACCCATCTCGCGGGTCTCCACTGGAGCTGGGTGGTCCTGATCCCGATCCTCGGTGGCCTCGTCGTCGGTTTGATCCTCGACCGGTTCACACCGGACGGACGGGTGCGCTCAGTTGGTCATGTGATCGAGGGTGCGGCGCTCCGAGAGGGTCGGGTCGAGCGGGGTCCTGGCCTGGCCTCGGCGCTTGCCTCGATGATCACGCTCTCGACCGGTGGCTCGACAGGGCGGGAGGGGCCGGTCGTGCACTTGGGCGCGGTCATCTCGTCCTGGGTGTCGGATCGGATCAAGGCCGACGGCGTCACCGGGCGCGATCTTCTCGGCTGTGCAGCGGCTGCAGCGGTGTCGGCCTCCTTCAACGCGCCCATTGCCGGCGCGCTCTTCGCGCTCGAGGTCATCTTGCGCCACTTCGCCGTCCACGCCTTCGCCCCGATCGTGATCGCTTCTGTCGCCGGCACTGTGATCGGCCGGCTTCTGGTGGGCGACGTGACGGAGTTCAGCCTGCCCGACCCGACGCTCGCCTTCTATGTGGAGCTGCCGGCCTTCCTGATCCTCGGTCTCCTGTCGGGTGCGGTCGCGGCCACGCTGATCTTCACCCTCTTTGTGGCCGAGGACGTCGCCGACGTCGTGCAGGAGCAGACGCGCATGCGTCGCTGGGCTCGACCTGCGATCTCGGGGGCGATGCTTGGCGTGATTGCTGTGGGCTTTCCCCATATCATCGGTGTCGGCTACGAGACGACATCGCGGGCACTGACAGGGCAGCTGACGCTCTCGGACGCGCTCGTCTTTGTGGTCGTGAAGGTGGTTGCCGTCGCGATCACCGTGGCCGGCCGCATGGGAGGCGGTGTCTTCTCACCGTCGCTGATGATCGGGGCGCTGACGGGGCTTGCCTTCGGGCATATTGCAACAGCGATCTTCCCTAGCACGTCGGGCTGGGTTGGCCTCTATGCGCTCGCCGGAATGGGGGCCGTCGCGGCGGCCGTCCTTGGCGCGCCGATCTCCACCACGCTGATCGTGTTCGAGCTGACCGGAGACTGGCAGGCCGGGATAGCCGTGATGGTCTCCGTGTCGCTCTCCTGTGCCATTTCGGTGAGGCTCGTCGATCGAAGCTACTTCCTCCACCAGATAGAGCGCCGCGGCGTCCATCTCGCCGCGGGCCCGCAGGCCTATCTGCCGGCCACAATCGATGTCGGGGCGATTATGCGGATGCGGGGCGGCGACCGATCGGCCTCCGACACCATGTGTCAGGAGCTGATGGAGCAGGGGGTCCAGCTGTCGCGGAGCGACACGCTCGAGACTGCGCTGCCCCTGTTCGAGCGCTCCGGCGCGGCGTTCCTGCCGGTGGTCGAGGATGGCGATCTGTTGGGCGCGGTCTTCCACCTTGACGCGCTGAAGGCCCTCAACCGAGCGCTGATCGCGACGGCGCATGAAGAGCATTCCTGAGCATGCAGGCCGTCACCTTCACGGCCCGCGTCCTTCGCAAGCAGGACGACCTGCCGCGCTATATCGTCGTGATGCCGGAGCATGTCGCGGGTCGCACGACATCCTTCAAGGCTGAGATCTGTCTCAACGGGCGTGGGCCGTTCCCGCGCACCGTGAGGCCGTGGGGCAAGGGATCGGACGTGTTCTTCTTCAATCTGACCGCGCCCCAGTGCAAAGCGGCCGGGATCGCCACGCACGACCTGTGCGAGGTCCGGCTGACGCCGCTCGGCTAGACCTGCTCCACTGTCACCTGTTCGCTGGTGTAGAAGGCGACATGGCCGCGGATCCGGTCAACCTCCGCCTTCGGGTCCTCGTAGGACCAGGCGGCATTCTGGATCGTGCCGCTCTTGCCGACGAGGGCAAAATGGCTGGCCTCGCCTTTCCAGGGGCAGGTCGTGCGATGGTCCGACGGCTCGAGGAAGGCCATCTCGATGTCGTCCCGCGGGAAGTAGACGACATCGGGCAGACCCTCTTCCTGGAGGACAAGCGCGCCGTCGCTCTCACCGATGACGGCGCCGGCCGCACGGATGACCCATGTGCCCGCGGCACGGGTGATGGTGATCGTCTTTTCAGTCATTGGACCTCCCGGGACCGATTGTCGTGACAGCGTGACAGCTCTGTCACAAAGGAGCGCAAGCGCCCTCCAGCCAGGTCAGAACCTCGGGCAGCACCAACGGGCCAATCCGGCTCAAGACCTCGGCATGATACGTGTCGAGCCACGCCCGCTCCACCGGGTCAAGGAGGCCCGGGTCGATGAGGCGCCGGTCGATCGGCACCCAGGTCAGCGTCTCGAAGGAGTGCATCGGACGCTCGCCGCCTTCCGGAACCTCCGGCGGTTCAACGACGACGAGGTTTTCGATCCGGATGCCCCACGCGCCCTCGCGGTAGCAGCCGGGCTCGTTCGAGAGGATCATGCCCGGCAGCAGTGGCTCTGTCCCCCGACGGGAGAGCGATTGCGGCCCCTCGTGGACGCCGAGATAAACGCCGACGCCGTGGCCGGTCCCGTGATCGTAGTCGAACCCCGCCTGCCAGAGCGCAGTGCGTGCGAGCGCGTCGATGTCCCGCCCGGCCAGCCCCTTCGGCCAGCGCGCTCGGCTGATGGCGATCATCCCCTTCAGCACCAGCGTGAAGGCGCGGCGCGCGTCGGCCGGCACCGGGCCTGTGGCCACAGTCCGGGTCACGTCGGTCGTGCCATCGACGTACTGCCCACCCGAATCCACCAGCAGAAGGTCTCCGGGCGTGACGGGCCGGTTCGTCTCCTCACTGACACGGTAGTGCACGATGGCCCCGTCGGGCCCCGCGCCGCAGATTGTCTCGAACGAAATGTCGGCGAGGACGTTGGTCGACCGGCGAAACCCCTCGAGGGCCTGGACGACGCTGATCTCCGTTTGTCCGCCCGCGGGCGCCGCCGTGTCGAGCCAGGCGAGGAAGGCGGCCATTGCGGCCGCATCGCGAAGATGCGCCTCGCGGGTCGCCTGGAGCTCCGCCTCCGTCTTGCAGGCCTTGGCGAGAACTGTCGGATCGCGGGTCCAGATAACCTCCGCCGCGCCTTCCTCGATCCGGTCGCGCACCCAGAGCGGTGCGGATTTGGGGTCGACGCCGATCCTCCCTTCAAGGGCCCCAAGCGTCGCTCCGAAGGCCGCAGGGCCCGCCACCCGGACCTCCGGCCCGAGATGCGTGCGGACGTCCTCATCGAGCTTCGCGGGCGCCATAAAGAGATCGACGCCGCCCGCCCGGTCGAGGATCGCAAAGCCGTGGGGCGCAGGCAGTCGCGGCGTGTCGGCGCCCCGGATGTTGAGGAGCCAGGCGAGGCTCTCGGGGAGCGTCAGCACCGCGGCGTCGAGGCGCTCCTTGTCGAGCGCCGCGGCCATGTCGGCGCGCTTCTCGGCATGGCTCCGGCCGGCAAGGGTTTCGGGATAGACGGTCACCCGTCCCATGGGCGGTGCAGGGCGGTCGGCCCAGAGTGCGTCGATCGGGTTCTCCACCGGGACCAGCGTGATCGATTGCGGCGCCAGCGCCGCGGTCAGCCGCTCAATTTCGTCCCGACCGTGCAGCCAAGGATCGAAACCGATCCGCGCGCCCTCGTCGAGCACATCGCCGAGCCAGTCCGACGGGGTCTCCACCGGGACCTGCACGTACTCAAACACATCGCCGTCTGTCTCCTTGCGCGCCTGCAGCGTGTAGCGCCCATCGACGAAGAGGGCGGCACGCGTTGTCGTGACGATTGCCATC
>JBCCWM010000147.1:0-10162 GCA_039193505.1 Pseudomonadota bacterium
ATCCCGCGATCCGGTAGCATGCCGACGTGATTGCTTCCGGGACGACCGCCCGCCAACGGCCTCTCGCGATCGGAGGGTCCCGCATGCCTCGGGTCCCGAGCTCAGTCACACTCGAAAACCGGACCGTCGCCCCTCGGTCTCGGCCCTCCAGCGGCCGAGGACGCCCCGTCGCCGGCCGCCTGTGATGCCGAGCGACGGGCAAACCGTGCTCACCACAGGTCCCGACAGGAGGGCAACCCGATGGATCATGCCAAGGCTCAATGGGCCACCGGACAACGTCGCACCTAAGGGCGCGCGTCGTACGCCCCGCGGAGGGCCGCCTTCATTTCTTGAATATCGGAGGCGGAAGTCTCGTAGCGGCCCGACGGGGGATCGAAATCAGAGAAGGCCGGATCGCCCGTGACGCGGCGCCGGCACGCGGCGTGCACCTCGGTCGCTCCGGTTTGCGCGACGACGGCACCCACATTGTCCGGCGCCAGACCGCATCCGGGCATGACCGACAGCGCGTCGCCCGCTCTCTGCACCATCTCGCGGATCAATCCAACGCCATCCGGCGCGTAAGGCTGGGCACCGGAGGTCAGGATCCGCTCGATCCCCAACGACAAAGCCTGATCGAGCGCGGCCAAAGGATCGGGGACGACGTCAATCACCCGGTGCAGGGTCGTCCCAAGATCGCCCGCGGCCGCAACAAGCCGTTCGAGCACCGGACCGTCCAGGCCACCCTCCGCAGTCTGCGCGCCGATGACAACACCGGCCAGCCCGGCCTCGCGCGCTGCGGCAATGTCGGTCAGCATGATCTCAACCTCTGCCTCCGAGAAGTGGAAGAGACCGGAGCGGGGCCGGATCATCGCGTAGGCGGGCACGCGAAGCGCAGCAACTGCACGCATCAGTCCTGCGGACGGCGTGAGGCCCCCTTCGGAGAGGGACGAGCAGAGCTCGATCCGATCCGCGCCGCCTGCGACGGCCGCAGAGGCGCCCTCAAACTTGTCCACGCAAATCTCCAAGCGAACCACGCGAGACACTCCTATTCAGCGATGAGCGGCCGCACGCCGGAGAAATCGGCGCGGATCCGGATCATGCCGCTGAGCGCGCTGACACCGGGCTGGAGCTTGGATCCAGACAGCCCGCAGAGCTCTGCCGGCACCCGTGTTGCCGCCGCAAGCGCGTCCTCGAGACCAACGCCCACCCTCTCCACCAGGACCGACACGGCCGTGGTCAGATCCAAATCGGCACCGGCCAATGTGCCGTCCGCCAGCCTCAATTGCCGGTTCTTGCGCAGAATGGTGCGGCCATTGAGCTCAAACCGATCGCGGGTCGTCCCGGCCACCGCCATCGCATCGCTGACCAGAAACACGCGCCCCGGCGCAGCGCGCCAGGCAAGACGTATGACCTCGGGGTGCACGTGGATCCCATCGGCGATCAACCCCGCCGAGGCCCGCGGCTCCGCCAAGGCGGCCCCCGCAAGGCCGGGCTCTCGGTTGCCGATCTGGCTCATCGCGTTGAAGAGGTGGGTGACGCAGCGCGCGCCGGAGGACATGTACCTCCGACAGGTATCGAAATCCGCATCTGAATGTCCCAGGGACACCAGGACACCCCCCCGCACGAGGGCGTCGACCTGCTCTGCCGTGACACTTTCCGGGGCAAGGGTCACCTTCAAAACCGGCAAGCTCTCCGCAGCGGAGAGAAGCATGTCGAGATCGCTCGGCTCCATCGGCCGGATCAAGGCGGCCTCGTGGGCCCCCTTGCGCGCGACCGAGAGGTGCGGACCCTCGAGATGCAGCCCGGCAATCCCCGGGACGTCGGCCTCGATCGCGGCCTGAGCGGCCGCAATCGCGGCACGCGTGATGTCGCGCGTGTCGGTGATCAGCGTTGGTAACATCCGCGTCACGCCGAGCCGGCGATGCGCCGCTGCCATGCGCCGCAGCGTTTCGACAGACGGATCATCGTTGAACATCAGCCCGTCGCCGCCATTCACCTGCAGGTCGACATAGCCCGGGCTGAGAATGTCTCCGTCGAGATCGACCTCCCCCTCCGCCGCCGTCTCGGCCTCAGGTCCGATGTCGGCCAAAACGCCCGCCTCGAACCGCGCGGCAGAGCCGTCTCGAAGACGCCGGCCGTCGAACAGCCGTCCGTTCCGGAAGATGACGGCGCCTGCGGTCATACGGTTTCGGTCACCTTGTTCAGATGGCGCGGCGTGTCGGGGTTGATTCCGCGCCCAACGGCCACGGCCTCGACCATCCCGTAAAACGAGACGATCGCCGCAATCGGATCAGTCAGCCAATGGTCCGTGCGGACATGCGGCAGCGCGTGGGCCTTGCGCGCGCCGCGCGCAATCGTGAAGACGCGCGCGCCCTTCTCGGCCAGAGTGTCGGAGGTCTGCGCGACCCCCGCCTCGGCAGCATCACCGGCAGCAAACACGATCACCGCGAAACTGCGATCGATGATCGAGACCGGGCCATGCATCACTTCGGCTGAGGAGTAGCTCTCGGCATGGATGAGACAGGTCTCCTTGAACTTGAGCGCCGCTTCGTTGGAGATCGCCCAGGACGGGCCACGCCCCAAGGTAAAAAGCGACGACCCATCAATGGCCTCGGCCGCCGCCGACCAGTCGCACGCCGTGGCGGCATTGAGGTGTTCCGGCAGCGCGCGAATGGCCGCGATCAGATCGGCGTCTTTCTTGATCTCAGCAATAAGCCAGAGGCCCGCAACAAGGGACGTCACAAAGGTCTTCGTGGCGGCGACGCTCAACTCCGGCCCGGCATGGATCGGCAAGGCCCGGTCGGCGACCTGGGCCAGGCGGGACGTGGGCTCGTTCGTGATCGCAATCGTGAGCGTGCCGCCGGTGCGCAGGCTTTCGGTCATCCGCACGATGTCGGGGCTCTGCCCGGATTGCGACACCGACAGGCAGAGCGCGCCGGGGGCCATCAACTCAACGCCGTAGACCGAGCTCACCGAGGGGCCGACGGAGGCCATCGGTCGTCTCAGGATCAGCTCGCTCGCGTATTTGAGAAAGGTGCAGGCGTGATCGGAGGATCCCCGCGCCACGGACATCAGAAACTGCGGCGCCGCCTCCCGGGCCATGTCCGCTGCCGCCGCGATGGCGGCGTGACCGTTGGAGAGCAGCCGCTCCACGGCGTCCGGGACCTCTAGGATCTCCGAGCGCATCTGCGTTGTCCTGTCGGTCATCTCAGGTCCCCTGTCAGATTCGGAGTTCGGCCACGAAATCATAGGCATCGCCCCGGTAAAGCGATCGGGTCAGCTCGGCCGCGCGCCCGGTCTCGAGAAAGGACGTCCGCTCGATCCGGAGGCCCGCCGCCCCCTCGACAACCCCGAGAAGCTCGGCCTCCGGCGCGTCAAGGTTGATCGCCGAGATCTTTTGCACCGCCCGGACGGGACGCAGCCCGCTCAGTCCAAGCACCTTGTAAAGCGAGGTTTTCACCTCGAGCGGATTGGGGAGCACATCGAGGGGCAGCGACGCGCGCTCCAGCGCCATGGGCCGGCCGCCGGCCTCGCGCAGACGGTAGATGCGCGCGACCTCGTCCCCCTCGACCAGGTCCAGAACCCGCGCCTCCTGCTCGTTCGGCGCAAAGACGCCCCGCTCCAGCCATCTCGACCGCGTCTCCATGCCCCTCTGGGTCATATCCTCCGTGAACGAGCTCAAACGCGACAGAGATTGCTCCATCCGGGCGAGCGGCTCACGGATGAACGTGCCAGATCCCTGCCGCTGCTCGACGAGCCCCTCGCGCACCAGCTCCTGGATGGCCTTGCGCACGGTCACGCGTGAGAGATCGGTGATCTCGGCCATTTCGCGCTCCGGCGGCAGTGAGGAGTTGGGCGGCAGCACACCGGTCCCGATCCCCTGCTCAAGCCGCCGGCGCAGTTGCACGTAGCGCGGGCCGCCGCTGTCGATCAGCCAGCCCTCGGGACGGAGGAACTCCACCGCGCTCATGGCGCCGCCTCGTCTGCCAAGGCGACGGCCAACGCAATCGCCCCGTCGAGCGTGCTGCCCTCGGGCGGGGCCAGGCACGCGCGCATCTCCTCCGGCAGATGGTCCGCATATTCGGGGCCGATGCCGCCAGTGAGGCAGATGATCCGGCCCGGAGACCATCCCAACCGTCGCACCATGTCCGCACACCACGCAGCCCCCAAACGGAGAATGTCGAGCGCCACCGGATCGCCCTCTCGGGCGCCCCGCGTCACGGCCTGCGCAAGTCGTCCGATCTCCGCCGGCGCGGCGGCGCCTGCGAACCGCACGATCCCCGGCGCGCCCCCGAACTCTGCCAACAGGCTATCCGTCAGGGCCGAGCCGCTCCGCGTGGTGTCGACGCAGTCGAGCGTACGGCTCAGCGCCAGGCGCCCGACCCAGTGCGCCGAGGCCTCATCGCCGAGGACCGGCCCCCATCCACCGGCGAGCCGCTGCCGCCCGTCGATCTGAGCGGCAAAGAAGGAGCCCGTGCCGCACTGCGCCACCACCCCGTCGCGCGCGCCCAAAGCGCCGCGCACTGCGGCCGGCCGGTCGTCGTCCACTCGAACGCGTCGCAGGGGCAGCGCAGTCTGCACCTGCTGCGCCATCTCCGGCCCCGTGACGCCCGCAAGTCCGACGAAGGCAGGACGCTGACACAGCGCCTCGCCAGAGCGGCCGATGCGACGGCCGAGCAGGTCCAACCCGCTCACAATCTCGCGGAGGCTGCCGTCGAAATCAGTCGACACGTTTGCCGATCCGACCTCGACCGAGACGATCCCATCCCCGTCGGTGGTGCCGATGCGGCAGCGCGTGCCGCCACCGTCAATGGCCAAAACAGGTATTGTGTGCGGCTCGCCCATAACGATGCCATTACAATACCTATCGGCGCATTAAAAGTCCCAATGCGTACCAAACGATCAGAAGCCTCTCCAACTTCGGGACCTCAGCCCGTGAAAAACATAATGTTGGACAAGAGGTATTAGAAAGGTATCTTATCCTGGCCACAGTGGGGAATCAGATGGACGCAGCACAGACAGAAGCACTGCATCCGGAGGCAAGGGGTCTCGACGACCGCCCGCTGCCCGAGATCGGTCGTGTCCTGGTGGCGGGCCAAGTCGCGGCGGCAGAAGCGGTGCAAAGCGCAGTCCCGGAGATCGCCGCCGCCGCCGAGGCCATGGCCCAAACGATCCGGCAGGGCGGCGTGATCCACTCCGTCGCGGCCGGCTCGTCGGGTTTGATGGCCGCCGCCGACGCGCAGGAGCTCGGCGGGACCTTCTCGATCCCCGCCAGCCAGCTTCGGATCCACATGGCCGGCGGTCTGCCCGACGGGGTCGACATGCCAGGCGCCACCGAGGACGACACCGGGGATCTCGAGATCCGCCTCGCGGATCTCTCCGACCGCGACACGGTCATCGCCGTCTCCGCGAGCGGCACCACACCCTACACACTCGCCGCGGCCGCTCGTGCCAAATCCGCAGGCGCCACACTCATAGCGATCGCCAACAACCCCGACACGCCCCTCCTTCAGGCCGCCGACATCGCAATCTGCGTCAAGACACCGCCGGAGGTTCTGTCCGGATCCACCCGGATGGGGGCTGGCACCGCGCAGAAGATCACGCTCAACATGATGTCGACGCTGATGGCCGTCGCACTCGGCCATGTCCATGACGGCATGATGGTGAATGTGAAGGCCGACAACATCAAACTCCGCGCCCGCGCAGCCGGCATGGTCCGGCGCATCACGGGCGTCGGCGCCGAGCAGGCGGAGGCCGCGCTCACCGCCACGTCCGGCGCGGTCAAGCCCGCCGTTCTCGTCGCGCTCGGGGAAAGCGTCGCAGCCGCGGAGACCCTCCTTCGCGGCACAGATCACAACCTCCGCGCCGCCCTTGCGCGGTTGAACCACACGTCCAACACGGGAGAAACTCCATGAAACACCGCACTCTGGCGCTGGCGACCACAGCGCTTGTTGCCACTAGCGTCCACGCCCAGGACGTCACCCTGACCATCGAGAGCTGGCGGAACGACGACCTGACCCTCTGGCAGCAGGAGATCATTCCAGCCTTCGAGGCGGAGCATCCGGGCATCAAGGTCACCTTCTCGCCCACAGCGCCGACCGAGTACAACGCCGCGCTCAACTCCAAACTCGACGCAGGGTCCGCGGGCGACATCATCACCTGCCGGCCCTTCGACGCCTCGCTCGCTCTCTTCGAGGCCGGCCACCTTGTCGACCTCGACGATATGGCGGCGATGGAGAACTTCTCGGACGTCGCGAAATCCGCCTGGCAGACCGACGATGGCGGGGCGACGTTCTGCGTGCCGATGGCCTCGGTCATCCACGGCTTCATCTACAACGCCGACGCCTTCGCCGAGCTTGGGCTCGAGGTGCCGACCACGGAGGATGAGTTCTTCGCGGTGCTCGAGGCGATCAAGGAGGACGGCTCCTACATCCCGATGTCGATGGGCACCAACGACCAGTGGGAAGCGGCCACGATGGGCTACAACAACATCGGCCCGACCTACTGGAAGGGCGAAGAGGGCCGCCGCGCGCTGATCGCGGGCGAGCAGAAGCTGACCGACGAGGTCTGGGTCGCCCCGTACGCGACGCTCGCGCGCTGGGCCGACTATCTCGGCGACGGCTACGAGGCGCAGACCTATCCCGACAGCCAGAACCTCTTCACCCTCGGGCGCGCGGCGATCTATCCGGCCGGCTCGTGGGAGATCTCGGGCTTCAACGCACAGGCCGATTTCGCGATGGGCGCCTTCAAGCCGCCGGTGCTGGCCGCGGGCGACACCTGCTACATCTCCGACCACACCGACATCGGCATCGGGCTCAATGCCGCAAGTCCCAATCAGGAGGCCGCCAAGACCTTCCTCGCCTGGGTCGGCTCGCCGGAGTTCGCGTCGATCTTCGGGAATGCACTGCCGGGCTTCTTCCCGCTCTCGAACACACCCGTTGAGCTCGAAGACCCGCTCGCGAAGGAGTTCGTCGGCTGGCGCGGTGAGTGCGAGTCGACCATTCGCTCCACCTACCAGATCCTCTCGCGCGGGACGCCAAACCTCGAGAACGAGACCTGGGGCGCCTCGGTCGCGGCGATCAAGGGCACCAAGTCCCCCGAAGAGCTCGGCCAGGAGCTGCAGGCCGGCCTCGAGAGCTGGTACACGCCCGAGTAGCGGACCCGTCCCCGGGCGGCAGTGCGCCCGCCCGGGGACCCTTCGTCGGAGAGCCCCATGCAGTCCCGCCGCATCCGCTGGCACATCGTCGTGTTCCTGGCGCCGGCCGTCCTCGTCTACACGGCCGTGATGATCGTCCCGCTCTTCAACACATTGCGCCTCGCGCTCTACACCGAGGTCGATCAGACGCGCCTCTTTGTCGGGCTCGAGAACTTCCGCACCCTCTTCTTCGATCCGATCTGGTCCGAGCAGTTCTGGAACGCGCTCGGCAACAATTTCTGGTTCTTTCTGATCCACATGGCGGTGCAGAACCCGATCGGGATCGCGCTCGCCGCGATCCTCAGCCACCCGCGCCTCCGCTTTGCAGTGCTCTACCGTTCCGCGATCTTCATCCCGACGATCCTCTCGTTCGTGATCGTGGGCTTCGCCTGGAAGCTGATCCTCTCGCCGATCTGGGGCATCGCGCCCTCCCTGCTCGACGCGGTGGGGCTCAGATCGCTCTTCGAGCCCTGGCTCGGCAAGGAGGAGTACGCGCTCACCACGCTCTCGCTCATCTCCGTCTGGCAGTTTGTCGGCATCCCGATGATGCTGATCTACGCGGCCCTCCTCTCGATCCCGGAAGAGATCCTCGAGGCCGGTGAGATCGACGGGATCACCGGGATCTCGGCCTTCTGGAAAATCAAGCTGCCGCTGATCCTGCCCTCGATCGGGATCATCTCGATCCTGACCTTTGTCGGCAATTTCAATGCCTTCGATCTGATCTACGCGGCACAAGGCGCGCTTGCCGGGCCGGATTTCTCGACCGACATCCTCGGCACGTTCATGTACCGGACCTTCTTCGGCTTCCAGCTCCAGCTGGGCGACCCGCATATGGGCTCGGCCATCGCGGGGGCGATGTTTGCGATCATCCTCCTCGGCGTCTGCATCTACCTCTTCGGCATCCAGACCCGGATGCGGAGGTACCAGCTGTGAGCCAGGCCCGCACCAACCCGCTCAACGTCGCGGCCATGCACGGCGCCCTGATCCTCTACACGATCATCGCGCTCTTCCCGGTCTTCGTCATCCTGATCAACAGCTTCAAGGAACGCCGCGCGATCTTCCGTGAGCCGCTGGCGATGCCCAACGCCGAGACCTTCTCGCTGATCGGCTACGAGACCGTGTTCCGGCAGGGGGACTTTTTCCTCTACGTCCAGAACTCCATGATCGTCACCGTCGCCTCGCTCTTCTTCATCCTGCTCTTCGGTGCGATGGCGGCCTTCGCCCTCAGCGAGTACCGGTTCCGCGGCAACATGCTGATGGGCCTCTATCTTGCGCTCGGCATCATGATCCCGATCCGCATCGGGACAGTCGCGATCCTCGAGATGATGGTGGCGACGGGTCTTGTGAACACGCTCTGGGCGCTGATCCTCGTCTACACCGCCCAGGGCCTGCCGCTCGCCGTCTTCATCCTGAGCGAGTTTATGCGCCAGGTCTCGGATGATCTGAAGAACGCGGGGCGGATCGATGGCCTCAGCGAGTACACGATCTTCTTCCGCCTCGTCCTGCCGCTCGTCCGCCCGGCGATGGCGACGGTGGCGGTCTTCAACATGATCCCGATCTGGAACGACCTCTGGTTCCCGCTGATCCTCGCACCGGCCGAAGAGACCAAGACCCTGACCCTTGGCTCCCAAGTCTTCATCGGACAGTTCGTGACCGACTGGAACGCCGTGCTCTCCGCGCTTTCGATGGCGATCCTGCCCGTTCTGGTCCTCTACGTCCTCTTCTCCCGTCAACTGATCCGCGGGATCACCTCAGGGGCTGTCAAATGACCCGAGTTCTCATCGCCGGTCTCGGCACCATGGGGCGGAGCCACGCCCTCGCCCACCATGCCCATGCGGGCGCCGAGATTGTGGGGCTCGTCAACCGATCCCCCATCACCCTGCCGGACGGCCTCCGGGACTACC
This sequence comes from Pseudomonadota bacterium, assembly GCA_039193505.1. Lineage (GTDB taxonomy): Bacteria > Pseudomonadota > Alphaproteobacteria > Rhodobacterales > Rhodobacteraceae > Algicella. Next base: position 9,079 of record JBCCWM010000147.1, read on the forward strand.
CGCGCTTCGCCACCTTCGACGCGGGTCTCGCGACCCGGCCCGACCTCGTCGTCATCGCCACATACACCGACAGCCATGCCGACTACGCCTGCCAGGCGATGGAGGCGGGCGCGCATGTCTTCGTCGAGAAGCCCCTCGCCCTCACCGTTCCGGAGGCCGAGCGGGTGGTGGCGACGGCCAAACGCACCGGCGCGAAACTCGTGATCGGCTACATCCTCCGCCACCACCCGTCCTGGATGCGCCTCATCGCCGAGGCCCGCGCGCTTGGCGGCCCCTACGTCTTTCGCCTGAACCTCAACCAGCAATCCTCGGGCGCGGAGTGGGAGACGCACAAAGCGCTCATGCAAACCACCAGCCCGATCGTCGATTGCGGCGTCCACTATGTCGATGTCATGTGCCAGATCACCGACGCGGCCCCCGTCCGGGTCCACGGCATGGGCCTCAGGCTCACCGACGAGATCCCGGAGGACATGTACAATTACGGTCAGTTCCAGGTCGTCTTCGCCGACGGCTCGGTCGGATGGTATGAGGCCGGCTGGGGTCCGATGATGTCGGAGACGGCCTTCTTCGTGAAGGACATCGTCTCCCCCAACGGGTCGGTCTCGATCACCGAGGGAAACAAGGGCGCCTCCTCCGATGTCGACGGTCACACCAAAGTGGGCGGCCTCCTCGTCCATCGGCCGACCGGCGACGAGACCATCGAGATGGCGGGGGAGCCCGGGCATCAGGAGCTCTGCGATGCGGAGCAGGCCTACATGCTCCGCGCGATCGCAGAGGACATCGACCTCAGCCGCCACATGTCCGACGCCGTCCAATCGCTGGCCATTTGCCTCGCCGCGGATGAGAGCATCCGCACCGGCCGCCCGATATCCCTTGAGGAGACCGCGCCATGACCGCGCTCACGCTCAGCAATGTGTCAAAGTCGTTCGGCCCCGTCGACGTCCTCAAAGACATCTCCCTCAGCGTCAACGAGGGTGAGTTCGTCGTCTTCGTCGGTCCCTCGGGCTGCGGCAAGTCCACGCTTCTGCGCGTGATCGCGGGGCTCGAGGATGCAACATCCGGCGAGGTCGAGATCGACGGCGCC
>JBCCWM010000148.1:0-10075 GCA_039193505.1 Pseudomonadota bacterium
ACGCTGAGCGCGGCCATCACCGTCTGCGCGGCCTCAGAGGTCAGCCACGCCGCGCGAAGCCTGGTCACGCCGTTCCGTGCAGGCCGCTTGCCAGACGGATGATGATCCGCGCCGTCGCGCCCCAGATGTAATGTGGGCCGTAGGGGATGACGTAGTACCGCCGCTCCTCCCCCCGGAAGACGCGGGTGTGGATCTGGTGGTGCGCGGGATCTATGAGATGCGCAAGGGGCACCTCGAAGACTTCGTCCACCTCTCCGGCCTCGGGATGGGGCACAAACCGCCGCGACACGGCGCCGAGGATCGGTGTGATTTCGAACCCCGTGACCGTGCGATGCGGCGACAGTCGTCCAAGCGGGCGAACGTCGGTCGGCGCGAGCCCGATCTCCTCGGCCGCCTCGCGGAGCGCGCAGGCCTCGAGGCTCGGATCCCCGGCATCGAGCTTGCCGCCCGGAAAGGCGATCTGTCCCGGATGATGGCGGAGGCCGCGCGCGCGGCGGGTCAGGATCACCTGGGTGCCCTGGGCCGTGTCGCGTAGCGGCACGAGAACCGCGGCAGAGCGCGGCGTGCCGAGACTGCGCCCGCGCACGGCGGAGAGGTCGAGATCCGAACTCGAAAAGCCCGCCGCCAGACGCGGCGCCGCACTCGCAAGGGTGGCGATGGAATGCTGCATACCAATGCATGTGGCGCGAGCGGAAAGAGATGCAAGACGCAACGGGCGCAATGTCTGCGGAGACGGATGGACGATTTGAGCGCTGCGCCAGTCATAGGCAAATCGCCCCATGCACCCGCGGCCTCCAAATGGACGTCGAACCCTCTGGGACCGCCTTGGGAGTGTGGCTCGACCGGGCTCCAACGGTTCACCGAGAACTGCCCTCCGCAGGCGGCCCTCCGGATGAGGGGTCGACAAAAAGGAAACGCGCCGGTCCGGAGGGAAGCGGAGCGCTCAGGCCTCTTGATGGCCTCGGGATCTCGATCTAAGACCGATCGGACGGGCCGCCCCCGTGCAACCGTTGACTGAGCCGGTGGCGTCAACACCCGACGCAGCATCCGGCTGCGGTGAGGCAAAAGACACTCCAGCGGCCCCATCGCGTGGACATCGAGGATGACGCATCTCCCCTCATCCTTTGCTGGATGCCCGCCGAAAATATTGCGCGCGGCGCCGTCCTCCGCGCCCTTCAACGCATGCACCGGGCGCCGCACCTGAGGGCCTGGCGCAAGGGCCATGCTCCCGGGCACGCCCGGGAGCCCTGCGGCTCTGCTGCAGGTGCCGCGCAAGATGCGCGGCAATGGCCCGCCCTCCGTGGCTGGCCTCGGCCTCAGGCCATGTCGTTGCGCGCCGTCTTGGTGGCCTCAAAGCCCAGCATCTGCGGCTCAAACCTATAGCGCGCACCGCAAAACTGACAGTCGGCCGTCACTCGGCCGTCGGCATCCGTCATCTGCGCAATGTCGTTCGCGGAGTAAATCGAGAGCGACCGCACCACCCGGTCGGCCGAACAGGTGCAGCCGAAGCGCACCGGTTGGCTCGGGCTCACCCGGACATCCTCCTCGTGGAAGAGGCGGAGGAGCAGTTGGTCCAGCCCGACATGCGGCCCGATCAGCTCCGTCGCCTCCACCGTCTCGACGAGGAGTGTGGCGCGGGTCCAGTTGTCCTCGTCCTCGCCGTCGAGAATGTCGTCCGGCGTGAGAAGGCCGCCCTCCCCGGTGGCTTCTTTCTTGGCAAAGGGTGACGCCTTCGGCATGTGTTGGAGCATGATGCCCCCCGCCCGCCATTTGGCGCCTTCGCCGGGCACCTGCGCCTGCCCCATCGACAGTGCAAAGCGCGTCGGCAGTTGCTCGGACTGCGCAAAATAGGTCTCCGTGCAGGCCGCCAGCGACCCCCCGGCGAGCGGTGTGATGCCCTGGTAGGGCCGTCCGCCCGAGCCCTGATCGATCAGGATGGCGAACATGCCCCGGCCGAGATGCGGATACGCGGGGCCCGTCGCGTCCTTGAGCGCCGCCGCATCGAAACTCGCGTAGCCCCGCATGTTGGCGGGCGCCCCCTCGACGCCCGGGCCGAAATAGTCCGTCGCAATCATCTTGATCGGCCCCTCGCCCCGGATTTGGAGCGACAGCTTCCAATCCAAGTTGATCGTCTGCCCGATGAGCGCGGTCAGCATGACCGCCTCGGCGACAAGCGCCGAGACCGGCTCGGGATAGGCATGTTGCCCGAGCACGGCTTCAAGGGTGCCATCGAGGCGCGCGATCCGTCCCCGCACATCGGCTTTGTCGAGCTGGAAGGGCAGGACCGTGTCATCCCAGACGCGCGTCGGGTCGCTCTCCGCCATGCTCACCGCCCTCCATCCCGCTCGGTCCAGGGCCGTGATTTAAGGGCTCGGGTCTCGATTGCAAACCCCGTGCGCGCCTTTGGGCTCGTGCTCCGGAGAGGCCTGTGCGATGGGGGGGCATGAGACGCGTTGGATTGCCGCCCCGCCCTGTGCCCTATCGCCGTAGGCCGGGCGCCTATGCCGTGATCCGGCGCGGGCGGCGCGTCCTCGTGACGGAGCAGACCGGCGAGGTGGTGGAAGTCCAGCTTCCGGGCGGGGGTCTCGATCCCGGAGAAGGGCCCTTGGCCGCACTGCACCGCGAGGCGCTCGAGGAGACGGGTACGCGGATCCGGATCGTGAGGCGTCTTGGGGTCTACCGGCGCTTTGCCTGGATGCCGGAATACGCGATCTACGCCGAGAAGATCTGCCACATCTACCTCGCCGAGGCCGGGCTGCGCGTCGGAGCGCCAATCGAGGCCGACCACCGCGCGCTTTGGCTGGACGCCGCGCGCGCGGTTGATACCCTGACCGTACCCGCAGACGCCGCTTTTGTCGCGCGCGTCTTCGGCCTGCCGCACAAGACCGCGTTTCAAGAGAGGTGAGCGGAGCGCGACGGCCGCGTCGCCTCCGAGCGCAATCCTCAGAAGAGCGTGGCAACCTCCGACGCCGCCAGCGTCGTGGCGCGCGGCGTGCCCGGCAGGTCGGTCTCGAGATGCGGGAAGATCTCGAGGACGTCGTCGCGGGTGGCGGAGCGCTCGGCCCGGGCGCCGAGGAACGCCGGATCGAAGCTCTCGGCCCAGGCGCCTTCCGCCAGAACCAGCTCATGCGCGTCGAGGAGGAGGTGGTGGTAGGTCACGTCAGCCGTGGGCGCCGTCCGCACCACGCGCTCGCCATCGACGAGATCGCGCGCGGCCGCAAGGACCTCCGGCGCCTCGAAGAGCGCGTTCGCCCGCCAGCCGGTCACGAGCATCCGGTGCTCGGGCGACACCTCGAGGGTCCCGTGATCGCCGAGCGTGCCGGCCGCGATGCGGATCGGCGTGCGCTCGGGGAACTGGCGGAGGGTCTCGGCGGTGAGCCGGCTCTCGATATTGAGGCGGAGCGGCTGGTGACCGTTGTCGCGGGTCAGAAGCTGATCGCCCGGCTTGAGATCCTCGACGGCACGGGGGCCCTGGTCGGTCATGATCCGAGTGCCGGGGGTGAAACAGATGTTGGAGATCGACTGGATCTCCCCCCGCACCTCCAGCCGAACCGCCTCGTCCCCCGATCCGTCGTAGAGCGTCACATAGTAGAGCGCGAGGTTCCCGCCCGGGATATCAATCCCGAAATCGGCAAGTGAGAACGGCTGGACGACATCCGCGGTCCATTCCGATGGCAGCAGCAGGTTGATGTTGTCGGTGCGCGAGATCAGGTCGGGATAAATGCCGTAATCGACAAAATAGTATATGTAGTCCGCGTAAATAATGGCTTGTGGATCGAATATGAAGCCAGTGCCAAGACTCGGCGCACCCGCCAAGGATGGATCGACGAGAATAGTTTCCGTCGTATAGAAATTCTCGTAGATATCGACGGTCGGCGACCCTGCGCTCAACGTAAAATCGACCATGCCACCCTCCTGGGAATCAACGTGCTACTTGCAGCGTAAGGGGGATGGTCGGTTTTGCGCAACGGGAATAGTGAAGAAATGGTTTCCACGACAACCTGCCGACCAAAGAGGTCACCCCGTGATCAACCATACGGACAGCGCCCGCTGGACCCGTCGCCTCACTCGGAAGGTCGAGTGTGCCGATGAGGCGCCCGAAGACGCAACCCGCGGCCGAGAGCGCGCTGACGGCCAGCGGATCGCGAGAGGTCCTGCGCCCGCGATCGGCCTCTGACCGGAGACTACTCAGCGGCTTTCGGCATGCCGAAATCCTGGAACATCGAGCTGAGATCGAGGGTGGATCGACTGCCGATCGCGTCGAAATTCTCACCGAGCCAACGATCCGCAGCGCGCCGGCCGATGTCGCGGAGATGGGTCAGAAACGCCCATTCCGCGTTCAGTTTCGATGAGGCCCGGAGGTCCAGCATCTCGCCCGCCCCGTCGATCACATGGACCCTGACGTCGCGAAAGTCATCATGGCTGACCTTGCCGGTGTCGAGGAGCTCCTGGATCGTGTGGATCAGGCGGAGATCGCGGAGGAGCGAGGCGTTGAACGTGATCTCGTTCAGCCGGTTCAGAATGTCCCGGGCGCGGCGCGGCGTGCCCTTCCGCTCGATCGGATTGATTTGGACGATCAAAATGTCCGAGCAGGGAGAATGGTCGATGAACGGGAACAGAACCGGATTGCCCATATAGCCGCCGTCCCAAAATGGGGTGCCCTCGATCTCGACGGCCTTGAACATGAAGGGCAGGCAGGCGGAGGCCATCACAACGTCGAGCGTGATCTCGGCGCGGCGAAAGACGCGGACCTTGCCGGTCTCGACATTGGTGGCGGAGATGAAAATCTCCATGTCCTCTTCCTTGGCGACCTTGTCGAAATCGACGAAGTCCTCGACAAGATCGCGGAGCGGGTTCAGGTCGAACGGGTTGAGGTCGTAGGGCGAGGCCAGCCGCGAGAGCATGTCCATCCAGACATAGGCGGGCGAGCTGTCGAGGGACCAGTTCTCCTGCGCCACGTCAACGAACGTGCGCTTCAGCGGAGAACTCTGACCGGCTTTCGCAACTTCCCACCAGAACGCCTGCAAGGCGGCGCGCGCGCCATCGGCGCCATCGTCATACATGCCCTGCGCGGCCACGACGGCGTTCATGGCGCCGGCGCTGGTGCCCGAGATCGCCTCGACCCAGAGTTTGTCGTCTTCGAACATCCGATCGAGGACACCCCAGGTGAAGGCGCCATGCGCGCCGCCCCCTTGGAGGGCGAGATTGATCGTCTTCTCGTGCTTGGCCGCGCGGCCTCTGCCCTTTGCCATCATCCATCTCCGCTCGGTTTCCGTGCGCCCGGGGTGTCCGGCCCGGGTGTCTGACCCTCCTGCGCGCGCCCCCTCGGCAGGGGCTCCCACCCACCCGCCCCCGCCCCTGCCGAGGGGGGCGCGCGGGCGGGATCCTTCGGTCAGGCAGCGGTCCAGCCCCCGTCGACGGGAAGCGCGATGCCCGTCACCTGCGCGGCCGCATCCGAGCAGAGGAACGCGCAGACGCCGCCAAGCTGTTCGACCGTGACGAACTCCTTCGTCCATTGCGCCGCGAGCAGGACATCGCGTTTGACCTGCTCTTCCGAGATGCCGCGGGCCTTTGCCGTGTCGGGGATCTGCTTCTCGACAAGGGGCGTCAGCACGTATCCGGGGCAGACCGCGTTGACGGTCACGCCGAACTCCGCCGCCTCGAGTGCCACAGTCTTGGTGAGCCCCATGATCCCGTGTTTCGCCGTGACATAGGCCGACTTGAAGGGCGAGGCGACAAGCGCATGGGCGGAGGCCAGATTGATGATCCGGCCCCATTTTCGCGCCTTCATCCCAGGCAGCGCCGCCCGGATCGTGTGGAACGAGGCCGACATGTTGATCGCGATGATTGCGTCCCACTTCGCGATCGGAAATTCCTCGACCGGGGCGACATGCTGGATGCCCGCGTTGTTGACGACGATGTCGACCTGGCCGAACGCGTCTTCCGCTGCGCGGACGAGCCCCTCGATCTCGTCGGGCTTGGTCATATCGGCGCCATTGTAGCCGACGCCGCCGCTTCCGGCCGCGTCGAGGCGGGCGCGCGTCGCTTCGATCTCATCGGTCGGGCCGAAGCCGTTCAACATCACGTTGTAGCCCTGGCCGACGAACGCCTCGGCAATGCCGAGGCCGATGCCGCTGGTGGAGCCGGTGACGATGGCGGTGCGGGTCATGGGATGCTCCTCTCTGCTGCGCGACATAAGCGCGCCTGCGTCCCGGGTACACTGGCCGGGCCGTCTGCGCCTAGTCCCTTCTCGGACAACGGACGCGCACGCGAGGTTTCGAGTGCCGCGGCGGGGGCCAACCGCACAAATCGCGGCCATGTGGGACCGGCGGCAGAGCGCGCTCAGGCGGCATGGCTCACCCGATCGCGTCGAAAATAGGCTGCGACGCGGCGAGCGCCACCGCGAGGGAGAGGCCGAGCGCCCAGCCCGCGCTCGCTGCCCCGGCACGTGCGGCGGTCCAGCGCCCCATCGCACCGTAGACCACGTGAAAGAGGATCATCACCGGGAGCACTGTGAAGAGGAGACCGAAATCGAGGGGGTTTACGATCATCGCCCCTGCGAGGACGAGGATGGGCACGGTTTTGACAAAAGCTGTCCGTAGGAGCCCGGCGCCTGCGGTGAGCCGCGCTTCTGCGAGCATAAAGGGCAGGGTCCCGGCGGCGAGCACAACCGCGAGCGGAAGCCTAGGACCGACGGCCGCAAAGGCCGAGCCATAACGGTCGAGCGCCGGTGCGAAAACGCCGAGCCCCCAGACGAGAAGACCGATGAGAGCGACCGGGACAACCGGCGCGGCAGGCACACCCCACCGGCGGAGCAGCCAAAGCTGAAGCCCGCCCCAGACAGCAAAGAACAACGTCAGCCGCCCATAGCTGGCAGCGCCGAGCAGCGGGCCGCCGATCCAATGGGCGGCGGCGAAGGCCGGGAGTGCAGGGATCAGAACGGCAGCCCCGATCCGCCGCCAGGCGAGCGGGGCAGGTGCCGCACCAGCGGCGGGGAGGAGCGGCACCGCCGCCCAATAGGCCGCAACGATCGACGCAAGAAGCGTCAGGATCGCCGGGCCGAGGATGACCGGCCGCGCATCTGCGTCCGGCACTGCCCAGGCAAGCGTCTCGTCGAGGGTGCTCGGGTGGTAGAGGACGCCGACATGCTCGACCCGGGGAGCCGCGATGGTGCGCCTCAGGACATCGCCCGCGGCGGCCGTCTCGCCTTCGCCGAGCGTCGGGTCGACCTGTGCCAGCGCCTGCAGCCCCGCGCGGCGCAACCGCTCCTCCCACGCGCCCGAGACGATCAGGAGGCGGGCCGGATGTGTGGGCGTCACGGCTTCGGAGTACATCGAGACCGCGACAATCGTCTCGATCTCGCGCGGCGCGGCCGCTCGGATGATCACATCCGTCGCCATCGAGTGGCCGACGAGGGTGACCGGATCTCCGCCATAGCGGGCCACCGCCGCGTCGATCACCGCGCCGGTGCGGGCCACGAGCTGCGCCGTGGTGCCCGAGATCTCCGTCACCACGGGGGAGAGCGGCTCGGGGTTGCGCCCGTGGCCGGGAAAATCGAAGGCCACCACAGTCTGCCCCGCGCGGGCGAGGGTCAGAGAGAGGGCCTGCATCATCTGCCGAGAGCCGCCAAACCCGTGGGCGACGACAACCAGACCCTGAGGCTCCGCCGGGCGGTAGATCGTTGCCGGCGCCGGCCCGACAAAACCGCGCTCAATCTCGAGACCGCTCCTCGCGCCCTCAAGCTGGAGGAGCGAGAGCGCGCCCAGAAGGACAGACAGGGCAAGAACCGCGAGGCGAAGGCGAGACAGTCTGATCATCAGGGGGAGGTAGACCGATTGCCGTCCGCTCCGAGCCGCCCAACGCTTGGGCGGCGGTGCAACGGGACGCACCGCGGCTTTCCGCGCAACCGCGCCGCGCGATCCGGACACGGGTCGGCCGCATCTCAAGACCAGGATGCGGCGGCCCTCGGTCGCCGGGCGTTGCGCACCCGCGGCGACGCCGTCGCTGCACGGCGTCAGCTCGCGCGGCGGAACTCGGCGACGGTGTCGAGGATCGCGTCGGCACGCGCGGCCTCTGCGCCGAGGCGGGCCCAATCGGGGATCTCCGCGTCGCAGTCGATCAGCGTCGGCAATGGGCCAGTCCGCGCGATGACGGCCCGATAGATGTCCCAGCTCTCGCGCACGATCTCAGCCGCATGCGCCTCGAAACAGGGGCGCATGCCGCCCTTCCGATGGCGCGGGTGCGCGGTCAGATGGATCTTGCCCACCAGATGGAGCGGGTAGCTCTCGAGATAGGCCTCCGCCTCCACGCAGTGGTGGGCCGCGCGCAGCACCAGGTCCGTAACATCGAGGAGGAGCCCACACCCCGACCGCAAGGCCAGCTCGGCGAGGCGCCCCGTTTCGTCCTCGACCTCCCGGCCGAACCCCGGCCCCCCAAAGAGGATCGGGCGGCCGAGCGTGCACTGCACAGCGTCGATCTCGGTCGCGATCCGCGTGACGGAGGGCGGCGTGACGCGGTCGAAATGCTCCATCCCGCCCCGATCGGAGGTGAGCGAGACGAGGCCGGGCGCGCACCGGCGCGCAAGCGCCGCAAGGCGGCGCAGATCCGCTGGATCGGGGGGTGCCGCCTGACCGATGGAGAGGCCCCGCGCCTCCACGCAGAGCGGTGTCCGGTCGCCCAGGCCCTCGAGCATCGCCGGGCGGTCGATTGCCTCCAGGCCGAGGTTGAACCACGCAACGCGCGGAATCGCGTCATCGGAGAGCGCCGCGACCGACGGCCGCCACGCGAGGCCGGCGCGAGGCGGGACCGCCGGCCTCACGTCTCCGTGCCGGGCGCAACGGCCCGGCCCCTCGACGCCAAGGCGGCCGGCCTGCGCGCCGCCGCAGACGTCATCGCCCCCATCGCCGTCCTGTCCGACATAAGCCCTCGCCGCGCCAGCCTCTCGATCAAAGAAGGCTAACGCTCGCACTGCTAACGGTCTGTTAAAACCCTCATCCCTCTGACCCAAAACGCGCGTCCCGCGAGAGGGTCGGGCCACCGTCCGCCCAGGTCTCTCCCGACCCCAAGCGCACCCCGCCCCCCGACGATCCGCGCGCTGACAGCCCCAAACAATCAGCGGGCGCCGAACCGGCCGCCCAAGGATGAGGACGAGTTGAAGGGAGGACACCGACCCTCCGGACAGTCCAACCGACCGAGGGCCCCACCCGGCGAAGCGCAGCTCCGTCTCCCCGCCAACCATTGCCCAGCGAACGGAACGGCCTGTGTTAAGGCTCCAGATCGGGGCACACCTGGGACCCAGCGAGCACAGGCCTTCCGAGACCGGCGGCCGAGCGGCGACCAGGGGAAGAACCGACCAACTGAAATCGAAGATCACAGTCGCTGCGATGCACATGGCCTGGAAACGGGACCCACCCCCGGATAACGCCCAGCGACCTCTCGCAGGACTTGGAGCCGCCCGGCCATAGTCTCGACTTTAAAGCTTGGTTTCTAATGTCTTTTGCGGGAGCGCTCAGGCGCTCTACCTCCGCCAAGCGAGGGATGCACGAATGGTTCCGGCCTCGAGCGCAGCGTGCAGGTCATCCGAAGCATACCCCTAGCGGATCGACCGAGACAAATGGGTCCATGTGTGCGCGTCTGCGGCAGGAGCATGTTGACGGACGTCACACGCACCGGCGAGGATCGCACGCGGCTCGAGGGGATCGTCTCGCATCCCTCAACGCTAAAGAGGCATGGCTGGCCTAGAGAGGCATGTCCGGCGATGCCGGATCGGTCTTCTGAGCGGCGATGGCCTGGGCGCCAGGGCGATCCTGCGGACGACCGGCAAGACGAAGACGTGCGTCTGACATTGGCAGGAGAGATCCCGCACGCATGGAGTGGAAGGTCTGCTGCGGGAGAAAGGGAGCGGACGAACACTGACCCACGACGACAAACGCAACGGAACCGCCACAGGGTTCGCCGCGCTGGCTGTGCCGACCGGCGACGTGTTCGGCCCGCCACCGTCCTCGGGCGTTCACACGAGCCCCGAACGCGCTCGAACGGGACATCCCCGCCGGAACGGTCGTGCATGTCGTGCGGG
>JBCCWM010000149.1:0-10024 GCA_039193505.1 Pseudomonadota bacterium
CCTCCAACGGACCATGGTGGTGGTCGAGGGCGTCTCCCGCTCCCTCGACCCAGAACTCAACATTTGGGAGACCTCGAAGCCGGTGGTGGAGGCCTATATCCGCGACAACCTCGGCCCGACGGCGGTCGTTCGCGACCTCCGAAAGACTGCCGAGATCTTGTCGCGCTACGGCCCCCTTCTGCCCGTCATGGCTGAGCGGGCGCTGATCGCCGCCGACAAACCCTCGTCCCGACGGCGTGTCGAGGACCGACCCTGGCCCAACTGGCTCTGGATGCTGACAGGGGCCGTGATCGGCGCAACCCTGTTTTGGGTCTTTGGGTGAGGGCGGCCGCGCGCCGGCCAATGGCGATCCAGGTGAATTTGCGGCACTCTGCGCCTGTGGATCCGGTGCGACGCCTGTGTCGCGGGAGAGCGTATGACAGCGGTGAAGATCTGTTGCATCCAGACTTTGGACGAAGCGAGGCGTGCCTTTGCGGCCGGGGCCGGTGCGGTGGGCCTTGTGGGGGAGATGCCATCGGGTCCTGGGCCCATCCCCGACACGCGTATTGCGGAAATTGCAGCCGCCACCGACGGTCTGACGGTGCTGCTGACCGCCGAGACCCAGGCGGACCACTTGATCGACCATGTCGCGCGCGCGGGCACGCCGGCCGTCCAGCTCGTTGACCGCGTGGCGCCTCGCGACATCGATGCGCTGAGGGCCGCCCATCCCGAGACGCTGTTGATCCAGGCGATCCATGTCAACGGCCCGTCGGCGCGCGATTCCGCGCGGGATGTGTGGGGGCGGGTCGACATGCTCCTCCTCGATTCGGGCTCGCCCAACAAAGCCGTGAAGGAGCTCGGTGGCACCGGACGTGTGCACGATTGGCGGGTGAGCGCGGACATCGTGCGCGAGAGCCCAGTGCCCGTCTGGCTCGCTGGCGGATTGACGCCTGACAATGTGGCGGAGGCAATCCGAACGGTGCGCCCCCATGGGGTCGATGTCTGCTCGGGCCTCCGGCCGCACGGGGCGCTCGACGAGGGCCTGCTCTCGCGCTTCATGGCCGAAGTGGCGCGTGCATGAGCCCGGATCTGACCCTCGAGGCTCGGGTCGACGGACCGGTTTGCGGCATCGATGAGGCCGGTCGCGGGCCCTGGGCCGGGCCCGTGATCGCCGCGGCCGTGATTCTCGACCAAAGGGCCCTGCCGGAGGGGGCAAACGATTCGAAGCTTCTCTCGCCGAAGCGCCGCGCGGCCCTCTTCGACGTGATCGTCGCCGAGGCTGAAGTGGGCATCGGCCGGGCCGAGGTCGTGGAAATCGACGAGATCGGTGTCGGGCGCGCGACCGACCGCGCGATGTGCCGCGCGCTTGACGCCCTGCCGCGGCGCCCGGGCCACGCGCTTGTTGACGGGATCCGCGTGCCGCTCGCGCTCGGCTGCCCGGCGAGCGGGTATGTGAAGGGCGACCGCCGCAGCCTCTCGATCGCGGCGGCCTCCATCATCGCGAAGGTCACACGCGACCGCGAAATGGTGGCGCTTGCGCAACAGTATCCGGGCTATGGTTGGGAAACCAACATGGGATACGGGGTCCCGGCACACATCCGAGCGCTAGACAGGCTCGGCGTGACCCCACATCATCGTCGCTCCTTCCGGCCAATCCACAACATATTGTATCAAGAAAACTCTATAAGCCCTTGATTCAGAATATATTTGACGCCGATTCGCTGATTTGGGAGGTTTGCGGCGCGATCTGAGGACCCCCGCCTATGACAGACATGACCCTGCCGCTCGACACCCTGATCCAGGGCGACTGTCTCGAGGTGATGGCGGCCCTCCCCGAAGCGTCCGTCGATCTCGTCTTCGCCGATCCCCCCTACAATCTGCAGCTCAAAGGCGAGTTGCATCGCCCAGACGCGAGCCGCGTCGACGCGGTCGAGGACCGTTGGGACCGGTTTGAGAGTTTTCCAGCCTATGACGACTTCACCCGCGCCTGGCTCGCCGCTGCGCGGCGCCTCCTGAAGCCCGACGGCGCGCTCTGGGTGATCGGAAGCTACCACAACATCTACAGGGTGGGCGCGTGCCTCCAGGATGCAGGGTTCTGGATCCTGAACGACATTGTCTGGCGCAAGACCAACCCGATGCCGAACTTCCGGGGGAAGCGGCTGACCAACGCCCATGAGACGCTGATTTGGGCCGCGCGGGACGAGGGCTCGAAGCCGCGGTTCAACTACGAAGCGCTAAAAGCGCTGAACGACGGCGTTCAGATGCGCTCGGACTGGCTGTTGCCGATCTGCACGGGAACGGAGCGATTGAAGGATGCCGACGGGCAGAAGGCACACTCCACCCAGAAGCCCGAGGCGCTCCTCCACCGTGTTCTCGTGGCCTCCAGTGCACCGGGGGACATCGTGCTCGACCCGTTTTTCGGCTCGGGCACCACGGGGGCGGTCGCAAAACGGCTCGGCCGGCGCTGGGTCGGGATTGAGCGGGAACGGGCCTATGTCGAGCTTGCGCGGGGCCGGATCGGCCGGGTGCGCAGCGTGGACATAGCGGCGCAGGGTCACACGCCCTCGCGCCGGGCAGAGCCGCGGGTGCCCTTCGGCCAGCTCGTCGAGCGCGGCCTCCTGGCGCCGGGAGATGTCCTTCATTCGCTCAACGGGCGGCGGCAGGCGAAGATCCGGGCCGACGGGACCCTCATCGCCGACGCAACCAAGGGATCGATCCATCAAGTCGCAGCCAAACTCGAGGGCTTGCCCTCCTGCAACGGCTGGACCTATTGGTCGTTTGTGCACGATGGTGAGAGGATCCCGATCGATGTGTTGCGTCAGCAGATCAGGGCGGAGCTCACCGCGTGAGCGCTGTCGCAAAAACGAAGTATGAGCGCCGTAGGCAGAGCCGAACGCGTGGAACTCTGACGTGGCCGAGACAGAACACCACCGGACACTCTTCCTGTCCGACATTCACCTCGGCACACGGGGGTGTCAGGCGCATTTGCTGACGGCTTTCTTGCAGTGTCATTCTGCGGATCACATTTTCCTTGTGGGCGACATCTTCGACGGCTGGCGCCTTCGCCGCGGATGGCACTGGCCCCAGTCGCACAACGATGTGGTGGAGGCCCTCCTGGCCCGCGCCCATGGCGGGACGAAGATCACCTATGTGCCTGGCAACCACGACGAGGTTATGCGCCGCTATCTCGGCACTCATTTCGGCGGGATCGAAGTCAAAGAGCGCGACATTCACGTGACCGCGAACGACAAGCGGATGCTGGTCACCCATGGCGATCAGTTCGATGTGGTGGTGCTCAATGCAAAGTGGCTCGCCCATATCGGTGACCGGGCCTACAACATCGCACTTTGGCTCAACATTTGGGTCAATCGGGTCCGCTGGCTCTGGGGTGGCCAGTTCTGGTCGCTCTCGAACTGGGCCAAGCAACGGGTCAAGGGGGCGGTGAATTTCATCGGCGACTATGAGCGGGTGCTCTCCGACGAGGCGGAGCGGGGCGGCTTCGACGGGATCATCTGCGGCCACATCCACTTCGCCAAAATCGCGGAGGTGGGCGACATGCTCTACGTCAACACCGGCGACTGGGTGGAGAGCTGCACGGCCGTTGTCGAGGAGGAGGATGGCAGCCTTCGCTTGATCCGTTGGGCCGACACGGCAGGGACGGAGCGTCGCCGCCGTCGCGAGGCCGAGGACGGAGTGCCCGAAGAGACGGTGGCGGAGCGGGCGGCGGAGGCCTGAGTGAGCGCGCTCAGCCCGCGTCGTTGCGGCACCTGACGCCGAGGCTGTAGGCTTTGCGCATCACGGTCGGCAGCGAGGCTGCGGGCGCGGCTTTGGCGCTTAAGAACCGTCCCCGCGCCGGCACGGTCGCCGCGGGCACATCCGCATGCGCCAAATCGAGCACAAGATGAAAGTGGGTGAAGGTGTGGCGCACGGCGCCGGGCACCGATGTCCAGGTCGCCTCGCAGGGCGGGGCCGGGCGCGGTGTGGCCTCGACCCACTCGGTCGTGGGCAGACCGCGCATCCCTCCCAAGAGGCCCTTTGGCGGCCTATCCTCGAGGAGGACCGAACCATCCGGGCGGCGCGCAAAATACGCGATGCCGCGTCGCGTGGGTTTTGCCTTCTTCGGCGCCTTTCGCGGAAGTGTCTCGGCGAGCCCGAGGCGCTGCCCTGCGCAAGCGGGCCGCCAGGGGCAGATGCCGCAGGCGGGCGAGCGGGGTGTGCAGATCGTCGCGCCAAGATCCATCACGGCCTGCGCGTGATCGCCCGGCCGCGCCTCGGGCGTCAGCCGGGCCGCATGCGCGCGGAGGGTCTCTTTGGCGCCTGGAAGCGGCGCCTCGACGGCAAAAAGCCGCGCCATCACGCGTTCGACATTGCCGTCGAGAACAGTGGCCCGCCGGCCGAAGGCAATCGCCGCGATGGCCGCCCCAGTGTAGGGTCCGATCCCCGGCAAGGCCTGGAGCGCGTCCTCTGTGGTGGGAAAGCGCCCACCGGCGGCGGAGACCGCGCGCGCGCATTTGAGGAGGTTGCGCGCGCGCGCGTAATAGCCGAGCCCTGCCCAGGCCGCCATCACCTCGGCATCCTCGGCCGCAGCCAGGGCATCGACGTCCGGCCAGCGCTCAGTGAACGCCAGATAGTAGCCCGTGGCCGCCGCCACAGTCGTCTGCTGGAGCATCACTTCGGAGAGCCAGACACGGTAGGGGTCTGCGCGGACGCCCTCCTTCGAGGCCTCCGGCGGCACACGCCAGGGCAGCCGCCGTGCGTGTCGGTCGTACCACTCCATCAAAACGCGCGGGTCTGGATCACGCACCTGTCAACCCTCCCCCGCGCCTTGGGGCTGGCCCCCGCCCGTCTGCTTTGACATCCTTCCTGGCATAGGCGAGCGCATGGCCGCTGGCCAGTCTCTGGTGCGAGGACGCGAATGGCAGAGGGACGCACACCGCGCGGGCGGCGCGGGTTTCGTCAGACGGCGAGCCTCGTGACCGGCCAGATCCGAACGGTGTCCGAGCGACGCGGCTTTGTCGAGGCGCGTCTCTTGACCGACTGGGCGGCGATCGTGGGACCGTCGATGGCCGCTGTCGCGACACCCGTCAGGGTCAGCTATGCCAAAGGCGGCTTCGGCGCGACGTTGGTTCTTCGATGCGAGGGCGCGCGCGCGCCCGAGCTCAGCCTTGCGCGGGAGACGATCCGCGCGCAGGTCAATGCCTGCTATGGCTACAACGCCATTCAGCGGGTGCAGATCACTCAGACCGGGGGGGGCGACAACGCTGCGCCTGGATTTGCAGAACCGAAGGCCCCATTTCAGCCGAAGCCGGCGGCCGTCACCGAGGCGGCCCGCAGAACCGCGGCCCCCGTTGCCGATGACGGTCTGCGGGGGGCACTGGAACGGCTGGGGGAAACCATTCTGTCCGGGGCTCCGGGCGACCAGACACGGAAGGATTGACATGACCAAACTGACCCGTCGCACAACGCTCGCTTCTGGCCTGGCGGCCGGCCTGACGCTCGGGGCGCTCCCCGCACAGGCACGCGAAGTCCTCGAGATGTCGAAGGGCGACCCCGATGCGCCTGTCACGGTGATCGAGTACGCCTCCTTCACCTGCCCCCATTGCGCCAGCTTCCACGCGCAGGTCTACCCCGACATCCGTGCGAACTTCATCGACACGGGCAAAGTCCGGTTCGTCATGCGCGAGGTCTATTTCGACCGCTACGGCCTTTGGGCCGGCATGCTGGCGCGCTGCGGCGGCGAGATGCGGTATTTCGGCATTGTCGATCTGATCTTCCAGACGCAGGCGCAGTGGACCCGGGCGGGCGACGACCGCGCGGTGATCGGGGCGCTCTACGGCCTCGGGCGGCAGGCGGGTCTCACCGACGCGGAGATGGAGGGCTGCCTCCAGGATCAGGAGTTCGCAGAGGCGCTGGTGGCGGAGTACCAGAAGAATTCCGAAGCGGACAACGTGCGCGGCACGCCCTCCTTCAAGATCAACGGCGAGATGCACTCCAACATGGGCTACGCCGAGTTCGCGCGTCTTCTGACGAACGAGATCGAGAGCTAGAGGGTGCTGAGGGCGCTGTCGAGGGGCGACCAGTCGGCGGCCTCGAGGCGCACCGGCAGTGTCAGCACCTCCGACCTGAGATCTGCGGGCCACCGGACGGCGTCTTTTTCGGTTGTGACCGCCCGCGCCCCTCTTGCGGCCGCGTCGCGCAAAAGGCGGAGCGCCAGGGGGCGTGCGTAGGGCGCGTGATCGTCGAAACTGCGCGTGGCGACGATCTCGGCCCCGAGCGCTTCGAGTGTGGCGAAGAACTTTGCGGGGCGCCCGATGCCCGCGAAGGCCAGGACCCGAAGGCCTCTCCAGGGCATCCCTGTGGCGAGCGGCTTTAGGTCTGCGGAGAGGGTGGGCAACGCGCTGAGTTCCGGGTGCTTGATCTGAAGCTCGGCTTTTGCAGGTTCGCCGCCCAGGATGATCAAAAGGTGAGCGCGACCGAGGCCCGCGGCGACAGGCTCCCTCAGGGGGCCTGCCGGTATCACCCTCGCGTTGCCAAAGCCCGTTTCGGCATCGAGAACGACAATCGAGAGTGTCTTCGCCACATCCGGATTTTGGTGCCCGTCATCCATCACGATGAGACCGGCGCCCGCATTCTCTGCCGCTCTGGCGCCCTCGGCGCGCGCGCGTGCCACCCAGGCCGGGGCAAAGGCCGAGAGAAGGAGCGGCTCGTCCCCGACATCGGCGGCAGAGTGGCGTGCCGGATCGACTTGCGTCGGGCCGGGCAGGCGGCCTCCGTACCCGCGGCTCAGCGCATGCGGCGTGCGGCTGCGGAGCCGCTCCAAGAGAGCGATCACGACAGGGGTCTTGCCCGTGCCGCCGGCCGTCAGATTGCCGACGCAGATCACAGGGATGCCCGGGCGGACCAGAGGCGGGCGCGCGACGCGGGCCGCGGTCCGTGCGGCCCATAGGCGGGCGGGCGGGGCGAGCAGCCAGGCAGAGAGGCCAGGTGGTCGGTGCCAGAAGGCAGGCGGCGGCATCAGGCCGCGCGCTCGAGGCTTTCGAGCAGCATGTCACAGACCCGCGTTGCGACATCCGCGCCCTCGGACGTGACGCTCCAGGCTGCCGCGGCAAGGGCGGCGGCGCGGTCGGGCGCCAGCGCGTCGACCACCGCCGGGCCAAGCGCGTCGGGCTCCGAGATCGCCACTGCGCCGCCCGCACGCTGAAACCGGTCATAGGCATGCGAGAAATTCGCAACATAAGGCCCGTGGAGCAGCGCCGAGCCGAGAAGCGTCGGCTCGAACGGATTGTGCCCGCCGATCCGAACCAACGACCCGCCGACAAAACTGACCGGCGCCAGCCGGTACCAGAGCCCGAGCTCGCCGATCGTGTCGGCGAGATAGATGTCCGTCGCGCGGTCGATCGTCTCCCCCTTGGAGCGTTGGGCGACCCGCCACCCCTCTTCCCGGAGGTTCGCGGCGATCTCGTCGCCTCGTTCGGGGTGGCGGGGCACGAGGATCAGGATCAGATGGTGGAAGATCCGCCGCGCATAGCGGTGGGCCGCCGTCACCGCATCTTCCTCGCCCGGATGGGTCGATGCGGCACACCAGACCGGCTGCCCGGCGAAGCGCTGGGTCAGCTCCTTCAACTGCACCTCGTCGACGGGGAGGGGGGTCGCGCTTTCCTTGAGCGATCCGGTGACTTCGATCCGGGTCCGCGACACGCCGAGCTTCACCAGCCGCTCGGCGATCACACGATCCTGCGCCAGGATCCGAGTGAAGCGTCCGAAGAGGGATTGCGCATAGCGCCTCACCATCCTGAGACGCGACGCCGTCTTGGCAGAGATCCGCGCATTGACGAGGTACATGGGGCAGCCGCGCCGATGCGTGTGGTGGATGAGCGCCGGCCAGATCTCGCTCTCGGTCCAGACTGCGGTGTCGGGGCGCCAATGGTTGAGAAAGCGGCGGACGGCGGGTGCCGCGTCCACCGGCACGTATTGATGGATCGCCCTCGGCGGCAGACGCGAGGTGAGAATGGCAGCGGAGGTCACCGTCCCGGTGGTCACCAGAACGTTCAATCCCTCCCGCTCTTTGAGGAGAAGCCCGACGAGATCGATGATCGAGAGCGCTTCGCCGATGCTGGCTGCATGAAACCAGATGAGCGGTCCGTCGGGGCGGAGCTCATCGGTGCGGGCCAGACGCTCGCGCCAGCGCTCAGGATCCTCCTTGCCCCGCAACAGGCGGCGTCGGACCATCTCGCGTGCGATGGGCATCGCAATCTCGGCGAGGCCGAGATAGGCCAGAACGGTCACCGACCGGGTCATGCGGACCGGCTCAGCCGAGCTCTTCGGTCGGGCTTGCTTCGCGTTCTTCATCACGGAGGCGGTGCAAATGGGCGATGAAGTAGCGCACATGTGCGCTGTCGACGGTGCGCTGCGCGGCGGCTTTCCACGCATCGTATGCGGTGGCGTAGCTTGGGAAGATCCCGACGATGTCGATCTCGTCGACAGCGACGAACGCACTTTTTTGAGGGTCGACGAGTTCGCCGCCGAAGACGAGGTGTAGCCGTTGCATCCTGATCACCCTCTGCGTGACGGTGGGCCGGACCGTAGCCGATGGCGCGTCTCGGTCAAGCGTCAGTCGCGAACGGCACGGATCAGCTTGCGCTCCAGCACGCGCAGCACCGACGGCAGTTCGTTGCCGCGCTTCATCACCCAGCCGTCCATCGCCACCACCGAGTACTGACCCTGTCGGAGGGCGAGTTTCGGGCGTTTTTCGATGCGGTAGATCGCGTGTTCGGCCGTGTGACGAAAGATCGAAAAGATGGCCACATCCCGGAGCATTGAGATGGCGTAGTCGCGCCAGTCGCCCGAGGCGACCATCCGGCCGTAGATCGGCATGATCAGCGAAAGCTCGCGGCGGTGAAACGTCACAACGCTCGCGGTGTTGCGGGGAACGTTCATAAGCCGACTGTCGGCGATTGTGCGCCGGTTGGCAAGCCGGGGAATGTGTACACGAAACGACCACATTTTGGCTACAGCCGTGCCCGGATTCGCGTCGACGTTGAGTGAGTGCTTGGTTGAGCACGTCCCTGGCCTGCCGGCGATCAGCCCCCACTTAAACCGGCAGGTCAGGGGACTTTTTTCCGACAGCCTTGTCCAGCGCCCTCTCGCCGCACTAAACCCGCCTCCAACGCGAGGAGGGGACATGCGCGACTTTCAAAGACCGGGACGCTCCATTGTCATTGCCGAGAACGGGATGGCGGCAACGTCGCACCCCTTGGCCTCGAAAGTGGCGATCCAAATGCTGGAGCAGGGGGGCACGGCCGCGGATGCGACCGTCGCCGCCGCGGTGCTGCTCGGGGTGTGCGAGCCGCATATGACGGGGATCGGGGGCGATGCCTTCGCGCTCATAAAGCCCGCGGGGGAGGAGCGGCTCGTTGGGCTCAACGGGTCGGGCGTTGCGCCGGCGGCGCTCGATGCGGCGGCGCTCCGGACCGCGGGTGACGTGATCGACCCGGCGAGTGCAGCGGCGGTCACTGTGCCGGGCGCTGTCGATGCGCTGGTCCGCCTGGCGACGGAGTGGGGGCGGCTTGGCGTTGCGACCTGCCTTGCACCTGCCATCCATTATGCCGAACAGGGGGTTCCGGTCGCGCCGCGGGTTGCGCTCGACTGGTCGGCCTCGGCCGATGCGCTCCGCGGCGCGGCGCGGCAGGACTTCCTCCTTGCCGGGGCTGCCCCGCGCGTAGGGCAGGTGTTCCGCGCGCCGAAGCAGGCGGAGGCGCTGCGCAGGATCGCAATGGACGGTCGCGCCGGGTTCTACGAGGGAGAGGTGGCCGAAGATATGGTCGCCGCCCTCCGCGGCGCGGGAGGTGTCCACACACTCGACGATTTTGCTGAGCAAGCAACGCTCGACGTGGCACCGATCGCGGGACACTACAAAGGGCAGGAGCTGGTGGAGCTGCCGCCCAACGGACAGGGGGCGGCGGCGATCCTGATGGCCGCGATCCTGGAGCGCTTCGATCTCTCAGGCCTCGATCCCTTCGGGGTGGAGCGCACGCATCTCGAGGCG
>JBCCWM010000150.1:0-9987 GCA_039193505.1 Pseudomonadota bacterium
CCACCGGTGACGATCGCCCCGAGCCGCCGGCGATTGGCGGGAGAGACTGTGTCGGACACTCCGCCGCGCCTGGCGCAGACCCGCACAGATCGACACACCAAGGACTCCCAAACCGGACACGTCCGTATCGGTCAATCCACTAGCTCACGGCCTCAAGAGACACGACAGCGGCAATGGCCCGTTCGAGGTCGCGGCCAGCGACGGGTTTCTTGAGCCGTGGCACACTGTCGAGTTCGGGGGGCATGCGGACGCTTTCGCCGTAGCCCGACACAAAGAAGAACGGCACCTGCGCCGCGTGGAGCTCGAGCGCGAGAGCCTCGCTGGTGCCACCCCGTCCGAGGTTGACATCGAGGATGGCGAGCGCCGGCGTCTCGGTCGCCATGATCTCCGCCGCATCGCTGAGCGTCGCGGCGGTCTCGACATCCTGGGCGCCGATCGCCTCCAACTCTTCCACCATGCCAGCGGCGATGACGAAATTGTCCTCGAGCAGCAAGATCATCCCATCGAGCGTCCCCTCGGGAAGCGGCATGGATACAGTCGTTTCAATCGCTTCGGACGTGGTGATGCGCCCGGAATCGAGCGGCAAGAGCACCGCATCGGGTACGAAAATCTCCGCTTGCACGCCGGCGGGCCGATACTCAAGACGCGAGGTTCCGCCGAGCTCATGGGGCACCGCCCGATCGATCAGCGCACTGCCGAAACCGGTTTCCGTGGGCGGGGCCACCGGAGGCCCGCCCTCTTCCGTCCAGTTGAAGAGGAGCCCGCCCTCGGCGGCGCCGATGTCCAGCGTGACGCGACCCACATCCACCGAGAGCGCGCCGTATTTTGCGGCGTTTGTGACCAGCTCATGGATGATCAGCGCAAAAATCGGCGCGGCCTCCGCCCGGATCAAGGCATCCACGCCGCGGATCACCACACGCTTGCCGTTCGAGACGAGGTAGGGCTCCGTCTCGATCTGCAGCAGACGGTGCAGGGACACCGCATCCGAGGAGGCGCCCGACCCGAGATCGTGGGCTGCGGCAAGGGCATGAATCCTGGCCTCAACCGAGTCGGCATAGTCTTCGAGCGATGCGTACTGCGACCGGGCCTTGCGCGACACCGCCTTCACCAAAGCTAGGATGTTGCGAACCCTGTGGTTCAGCTCATCGATCATCAGCGCTTGCTGGCGGCTCATTTTTTCGACATAGAACCGCCGCTCGGCGAGACTGAGGAGCAGCCAGAGCCGCTGCAGCGCGTCGCGATCCGCGTCCCGCCAACTCTCGCAACGCCCGTCCACCTCCTGCAGATAGGTGGAGAACGAGCCACGCGGGCGAAGGCGGGCCTGTCCGGACACGTGCTCGATCGTCTTCTCCGGGTTGCCGGCCCAAGCGACCGGACTTGCGGCATTGCCGCGAAAGACCACGAGGGCCCGGTTGTCCGGCTGCGCGAGGACCAGGGCGCCAGCGGTCGACCCAAGATCCTGCTCGAGCGCGGGAAACGTCTCCCGCAGACTGTTGATGGCCGCGAGACCACCCGAGGCCACCGCATGTTTCGTCACCGCGTCGAACACCGCCTGACCCGGCACCTCGCCGTAGCTCTCGTTTTGCGACCCGACGACAACCGCCACGCCGTCTACGCCGAGTGTGCTGCAAATCACCGGCCCGACGCTCGCGAAGTTCGATCCCTCCTCAAGTCGCTTCTGCACTTCATGTTTCAGATGATCGATGCGCCTGGTCTGCGCCAGCCGTGCGCGTTCGGTCAGGAGTTCCAGGCGCAGCCTGAGGACCGGCAAAAACATCCCGAGGAGCCGACGCACGTGGGCCGTCGGCACGCGCGGGGTTTTGTGGTGGAGCGAGACCATGCCCCAGAGCTGCCCGCTCACGACCAGCGACAACGTCATCGTCGCCGCAGTCTCCATGTTCCGGAGGTACTCGACATGCAGAGCCGAGACACCGCGCATCAATGCCAGTGTGATGTCCAGGGGGGCGCGATCCGCCCGGTCCGCGCGGAGCCTGGCCGGCACGTGATCGACATCCGCGATGACCCGGATCGGCACCCGACGCATGATGTCGCGCGCTTGTGCGGGAATGTCCCAATGCGGAAAGCGGAGGCCAAGATACGGCTCAACGCTCCCCTTGCGCGCTTCTGCGACGACCTCACCGTTCCAATGAGAATCGAAGCGGTAGATCATCACGCGGTCATATCCCGTCACCGTCCGCATCAGCCGCACGGTAACATCAAAGAGTGCCTCTTCGGTCTCTGCCTCGTTGAGCTGCGAGATCAAATGGCCAAAGTCGCGCAGGACAAGATCGGATGAGTGGTCCGAGCGGCCGGGTTCCACCTCGAGCGCAAACTGGTCGCCGCTCTTGGATGCGTGGATCTCCATCGGCCCGCGGCCGAGATCGAAGCACCCCACGCGCTGGCGCGACGTGCCAATGTCCTCCGACATGCGCACGTTGTTGAAGGCGTGCCAGGCCGCATCGCCGAAATGCGCGCGCGCCTCGCGTCCCAGGAGGTCGTCAGGCGCCGCGCCGATATAGATGTCGGAGCCGTCGCTGGCATGTGTGATCCGCTCAGACTGTGCATCTATCCCGATCAGCGCGCCAATCGGCTGAATGTGACCGATCACATGCACGGGCTCTTCTGAGCACCTTGCCAGGGCTTGCAGGACCTTGCGGGCCGCAGGGACGTTGGTCATCGTTGCTCTCTCACACGCTTAAGCTGATATGTTTACTAAAAATTACACTTTCTCGTGTCAATTGAAACGTCGGTGATCCTTTTCGCCGCAGTCCGCCACCAAAGGCTGATGGCCAGGCGCGCGCACCTTTAATAATTTCTTCGCGAGCTACCTGTGATGTGGCGCAGCGCTTGAAAGAGGTCGGGGGCCATGCACGTTCTGATATTTGAAGATGATCTGGCGCTCCGTGCTCAACTGACAACCCTTCTTTCCTGCGAGGGCCACGATGTCGCCGGAACAGCCGATTTCGAAGACGCAAAGGACCTGATTTCGCGGGGCGACATCGATCTGTTGATCGCCGATCTGCACATCATCGGCTCGGAGACCGGACGTGTCGTGCGCGGCGGCATTCAACTGATCCGCTGGCTACGGAGCTGCAAAAAAGCGGGTGAGCCGTTCGGCCACATCCCCGTCTTGGCGATTTCGGGCGCCAATCTGCGCGCCGGCAACCCCTATGCGCTGCCGGCAGCGAAACTACTCGGCGCGAACGAGCTTCTTGAGAAGCCGTTTTCGAATGAGCAGATCGCGTTTGCGGTCTCGCGCCTTGCCGACGCTCAAACGGCCGCGACGGTCTCGTAAACCCCATCCTCCAAAGCGAAAAGTCTCTTCACAGGCCAACTTAAGAAGTCTTTCAGACTGGGCACTGTATGCAATCCCCCGGTCGAAGAGGGATGTGGCCATGTCGATTGAGATGGATCCGAAAATTCAAGCCCTGGTCAGGGAAGGCAAGATTGCGGCTCGTCGCACGCTGCTCCACCTTCTGGTCTTGCTCGTTCCGCCCGCGCTGCTGTCGATCGGTCTCGCAACCTACATCGTCACTGTCGATCTGAAGGTGTTTGACCAAGCGAAGGCGGAAGCGGATGCCGTGGCACTGGGACAGATGGCCGTCAGCGTGGCCACCGAACTCCAGAAGGAGCGGGGCATGTCCGCCGGGTTCATGGGGTCGGCCGGCGCGCAGTTCGGGCCGGAGCTCGCGACCCAACGCGAAGCGACGGACGCCGCGCTGGCAGACGCATGGATGGCGCTCCGCAACGCCCAACTGGCCGCGTTGCCGAACTCTGCCCGGGACGTTGTGGCGGCACGGATCGATCGGGTCGCAACCAACCTGGAGGCGCTCGAGGATCGGCGCACCTCTGTCTCGGCGCTCGAAGCGGTTCCCGGTGAAACCCTCGCCTACTACACGGACACTGTCCGCACTTTGCTGTCGCTGGCGGACCTCTCCGGCCTTCAGCTTGAACGCGCCTCAAAGTCAATTCTGGCGGAGAACTACTTTGAACTCGTGATGGCTGGCGAGTATGGCGGGCTCGAACGGGCGGCCGGATCGGCAGGGTTCGGGGGCGGCGCCTTCCCACCGGCGCTTCTCAACCGCTTCATATCGCTTCAGGCCCGGCAGGAGAGCCTCCTTCAACGCTATCTCGAAACCGCCAAGAAGGCCGACCTGGCGCTTCTCCAGGCGGCTTTGGACAGCCCGGCAGGCGTCCGAATTGCGGAGCTTCGCGAGATAGCGGTGTCCGGGGCGGCCAGCGGCGATCTTCAGGGCATCACCGGGCCTGAGTGGTTCGCGGCCGCGACCGACTTTCTGGGTGAGCTCGCCGGCGTTCGCGCGGTTCTGTCCGACAAGCTGGTCCTCGAGTCTCAGGAGAACATCGCGGCGGCGCGCGTCCTCCTTTTTGAGGTTTTGGGGGCGGTCGTTCTGATGCTGGCGGCCTCAGCAGCGCTTGCGTTCTGGCAGGCCAACCGGTTCATTCTGCCACTCAACAAGCTTGCCAAAGGTCTCCAGCGTCTCGCCCGCGGCCTCTCGGACGTGTGGATCAACGGCGCCGAACGCGCGGACATCGTCGGCCTTCTCGCCCGCGCAATGACCAAAATCGCAAAGCAAGGCGCTGAGAACACACGCATCCGCTCCGCCCTCTCGGCCTCCACCGCACAGATCATGATCCTCGACGAGGCTGGCAACCTGCTCTTCGTGAACCCCGCGCTCGAGAAGTCCGCGGACGAGTCGCTCGAGTTTTTCATGGAGCAAATGTCGGAGTTCGACCCCTCCGAGAGCCTCAGACACATGGCGACGCTCGCCTTCTCAGCGCTCTCGGACCTGGGAGAGGACATCAACGCCATCGACCGCGAACACCTGATCGAAGTTCACTTCGACAACCGAGTGTTCGACGTCACATTGGCGCCCGTGCTCGATGCCGACCGGGTTCGCATCGGCACGTCCACAGAATGGCGAGAAGTGACGGCAACGCGGCAGATCGAAATGCAGCTCACCGGAATGATGGAGGCGGTGAAAGAGGGCACGTTCACCCGGCGACTGGCCATCACGACCTCGCAAAAGTTCCTGAAGGACATTTCCGAAGGTATGAACGAGATCTGCGGTGCCGTGGACGAGATGCTGACAGAATTGAAGTTCACGCTGCAAGCGCTCGCCGAAGGCGACTTGACCCAGCAGGTGGACGGCGCCTATCGCGGCGACCTCCGCGATCTGGCCGATGCCACCAATGTGACGATCGAAAGCCTCCGCACGCTTGTGGGCGAAGTCGTCGCCAACACGCACGAAATCCGCCGGCGCGGCAGCGACATCACGACAACCTCAGACGGCCTCGCGCGCAGCACCGAGACCGCGGCCGCCTCGCTTGAGGAGGCCGCAGCGGCGATGGAGCAGTTGTCGACCTCCGTTCGCTCGACGGCAAGCCACGCGCAGGAGGTGAAGTCGATCTCCGACAAGGCGCGAGACGGTGTGGAGCATGGCGGCAACGTTCTCACCCAGACCGTCGATGCGATGAACGCCATCAAAGCAAGCTCTGAGCGGATCACAGAGATCGTGAGTGTGATCGACGGGATTTCGTTCCAAACGAACTTGCTGGCGCTGAACGCAGCGGTCGAGGCCGCACGCGCGGGCGAGGCCGGCAAAGGCTTTGCAGTGGTCGCAAGCGAGGTACGCGCCCTCGCTCAGCGCTCGGCCGAAGCCGCCAACGACATCAAATCGCTGGTCGAAGAGAGCGCGGTCAACGTCACGACGGGCGTCGATCTCGTGGGTCAGACCCGGAGTGCACTCACCGACATCAACGCGCTGGTCGGCGACATGAACGGGCGGATGGATGAGATCACATCGGCCAATGCCGAGCAGTCGACCGGCGTGTCCGAAATCTCCCAGACAATCAGCGAGCTGGACAAGCTGGTCCAGGACACGGCAACGGCGGCGCAACAAAACGCGTCGAACGCCAACTTGCTCGCCGCCGATGCCATGCAGCTCGAAACTCAGGTCGGTCGCTTCAAGACCACGGGCGCGGACGCAAGCCGTCCGGCCGCATGACGCCAGGAACCCGAGCGGGGGATGCCCGCTCGGGACGCGTCTGCGCTATGCCGCCAGGTCGAAGCGGTCCGCGTGCATGACCTTCGCCCAAACAGCCGCGAAATCGCGAACGAACTTTTTGGCATTGTCGTCCTGGGCATAGACCTCCGCATACCCACGCAGGATCGAGTTCGAGCCGAAAACGAGGTCGGAACTCGTCGCCGTCCACTTGACAGTCCCGGTGGCGCGATCGCGGATCTCGAACGTCCCGTCATCCTCCACGGGATGCCAGCTGTAGGACATGTCCGTCAGATTGACGAAAAAGTCGTTGGTCAGCTGCCCCTCGCGATCGGTGAAGACACCGTGCGTCGACCCACCGTAATTGACGCCGAGAACCCGCATGCCGCCCAAAAGAACGGTCATCTCCGCGCCGGTCAGCCCGAGAAGCTGCGCCCGGTCGAGCATCATCTCCTCCGCTGTCACGGCATAGGCCTCCTTCTGCCAGTTGCGAAAGGCGTCTGCCACGGGCTCCAGCACGTCGAAAGAGGCCGCGTCGGTCATCTCCGCAGTCGCATCTCCGCGGCCCGGCGCGAACGGCACCTCGACGGGGTGACCCGCAGCCGCGCTCGCCTGCTCCACCCCGACATTGCCCGCAAGCACGATCACATCGGCGACCGACGCCCCCGCCTCGGCCGCAATCGGTTCGAGCACGGCCAGGACCTTCGACAACCGCTCGGGCTCATTGCCGAGCCAGTCCTTTTGCGGCGCCAACCGGATCCGGGCGCCGTTCGCACCGCCCCGCTTGTCCGAACCCCGAAACGTCCGTGCGCTGTCCCAGGCCGTAGCGATCATCTCGGCTGAGGTGAGCCCGCTCGCAGCGATCTTCGCCTTCACTGCTGCGACGTCATAGCCCATCGGGCCGGCGGCGATCGGATCTTGCCAGATCAGGTCCTCGTCGGGCACGTCCGGGCCGATGTAATTGACCTTAGGACCCATGTCGCGGTGGGTCAGCTTGAACCAGGCCCGCGCGAACGCGTCCTCGAAAAACGCCTGATCCGCCATGAACTTGCGGCTGATCTCGGCGTAGACCGGGTCCATTTTCATGGCCATGTCGGCATCCGTCATCATCGGCGTCAGCCGCTTGGTTGGATCCGACGGATCGACCGGCATCATGTCCTCGGGCATGTCGATCGGCGCCCACTGATTGGCCCCGGCCGGCGATTTCGACAAGCGCCACTCATAGTTGAAGAGGTAGTCGAAATAGCCCATGTCCCATTTGGTCGGCTCTTTCGTCCAGGCCCCCTCGATGCCCGAGGTGAAGGCATTGGCCGCCTGACCGTTGTGGCCGGGGTTGGCCCACCCAAAGCCCTGCGCCTCGACGCCGGCGGCCTCAGGCTCGACGCCGATCCGGTCATGGGCGCCGCCGCCATGGGCCTTGCCGACCGTGTGCCCACCGCAGGTGAGCGCGGCGGTCTCGACATCGTCCATCGCCATTCGCGCAAAGGTCTCGCGCACATGCGCGGCCGTGCGGAGCGGATCGGGGACGCCGTTTACCCCTTCCGGATTGACGTAGATGAGGCCCATATGCGTCGCCCCGAGCGGGTTCTCGAGGGTCGGGGCGCTCGAGAGATCGCCGTAGCGGTTCTCCGACGGAGCCAACCACTCGCTCTCCGAGCCCCAATAGATGTCCTTTTCAGGCCCCCAGATGTCGGCACGGCCGTAGCCGAACCCAAAGGTTTTGAACCCCATCGACTCGTAAGCGATGTTGCCGGCCAGGATGATCAGATCCGCCCAGCTCAGCGCATTGCCGTACTTCTTCTTGATCGGCCAGAGGAGCCGGCGGGCTTTGTCGAGGCTCGCATTGTCGGGCCAGGAGTTGAGCGGCGCGAAGCGGATGTTGCCCGAGCCGGCCCCGCCGCGCCCGTCTTGCATCCGGTAGGACCCGGCGGAGTGCCAGGCCAGCCGGATCATCAATCCGCCATAATGGCCCCAGTCCGCCGGCCACCAGTCCTGGCTGTCGGTCATCAACGCGCGAAGATCGGCCTTGACGCCCTCGAAATCGAGCGTCTTGACAGCCTCTCGGTAGCTGAAGGCCGGGTCCATCGGGTCGGTGCGCGCACCGTGCTGGTGCAGGATGTCGAGGTTGAGAGCATTCGGCCACCACTTGGTCACCGGCTGATCCAGCGAAGTGTTGCCGCCGTGGTTCACGGGGCAGCTGCCTAGGGCGTGTACGTTGTTTCCGTCCATGGGGTTCTCCGTTCGGTGCAAGGGCCGAAACGCCGGCACTGCCCTTCTGGATCTATGGGTGCAACACGATTATTCCCAATTGAATCTTCTTACCTTCCCGATAAGTTTTCCAAATGATCGGGCTGACCTTGAAACATCTCCGCTACATCGATGCCTTGGCCCGGCACGGGCATTTCGGGCGCGCCGCTGAGGCGTGTGCGATCACCCAACCCGCCCTTTCGCTCCAAATCAAGGAACTCGAGGGCATGCTCGGCGCACCTTTGGTGGAGCGGGCGGCCCGGCAGATCCGACTGACGAGCTTTGGTCAGGATTTTGTCGCGCGGGCGCGCAGCATTCTTCTCGAGGTCGACGAGTTGGGCGATCTGGTCCGGGCCGCGAAAGGGCCGCTTGTGGGCCGGCTCCGCCTCGGCGTGATCCCCACTGTGGCGCCCTATCTCCTGCCCGAGATCGTGCGGATCCTCGCGGCGCGCCGCTCCGGGCTGGAGCTCCACCCGCGCGAGACGGTGACCCAGTCGCTGATCGACGACCTCCTCTCCTCGCGCCTCGTTGCGGCGATCGTCGCGCTGCCGATCTCCGAGCCGACGCTCCAAGAAGTGCAGCTCTTCACCGAGGATTTTGTGCTCGTCCGTCCCGAAAGCGAGGCGAACCAGCCCGTGCCGGGCCCCGAGAGCCTCCAGAACATGCGCCTCCTCCTCCTCGAGGAAGGGCATTGCTTCCGCGACCAGGCGCTGTCTTTTTGCGAGATCAAGCCGACGGAGCCCCGCTATCTGATGGAGGGGAGCTCGCTCTCGACCCTCGTGCAGATGGTCGGCGCCGGCATGGGTGTGACGCTGATCCCGGAGATGGCACTCAGGCTGGAGACCCGGGCGGCCCAGGTCTCCATCGCGCGGTTCGCGCCCCCCGCGCCGGCCCGATCCATCGGGATGGTGTGGCGCAAGACCAATCCGCTCGCCGACCAACTGGCCCAGATCGGCGAGATCATCCGCGACGCAACGCACCTGCCCTGATCGTCGTCACCACCTTCGTCTTTGCACGCGGCGGGCGAGCTCAGGGTGAGCGCAGAGCCTGACCAAAGCGGCAGTCTCCAAGGCCCGTCTCGGACGTGAGATCCGCGCGCTCCAAGGCGGCGGCGCAGACCCAAAGTCGAAGAGGGCGCCTAGCTCCTCATGTCGGCGCGGAGGCTCTCCGTTGCTGCGGCATCGAGCGCCCATCCATATCCGTCGTCGACTTCCACAAGCACCACACCGTAGTCGGACCGGGCATGATCGGCGCTGATGAAGCCGTCGAGCACATCGTCGAGGACCTTTTCCGCGGGGCGTTCCATCGGATCGCCGTACCCGCCGCCGGATGGCGAAAAGTAGCTGACGACATCTCCGACATCGGTCCGCAGACCCGAGAACTTCGAGTATTCCTGACGGGTCTCGCCACTGTGGACGTTGTGGATCTCCATCTTGCCAACGGCACCTTCCTTGCCGCCGAAGACCCCCCAGGGGGCATCCTCATGCCGGTCGGATTCGTGGGTCATAAAGCCCGGTGTCAGATAGCGCTGAGATTTCACGACACCCGATCCGCCCCGGAACTTGCCCGCCCCGGGGGGCACGTCATCGCGGACCTCGTATCGGTCGCAGATCAGCGGCAGGTGCATGCCGAGATCTTCGAGCGGGTTGTTGCGGGTGTTGCGCATCAGCTCCTCGACCGTGTCGGGCCCGTCCGATGCCGGCCGGCCGCCCATCGC
>JBCCWM010000151.1:0-9956 GCA_039193505.1 Pseudomonadota bacterium
GATGGACCACGCCCACTCGATCGTCATCGGCGAGACTGCGGTGGTGGGGGACAACGTCTCCATGCTGCACTCCGTCACGCTTGGCGGCACGGGCAAGGAGGATGACGATCGTCATCCGAAGATCGGCGACGGAGTTCTGATTGGCGCCGGTGCGGCGGTGCTCGGCAACATTCAGGTCGGCAACTGCTCGCGGATCGCTGCGGGCTCGGTCGTGCTCCACGATGTGCCGCCCTGCAAGACGGTGGCGGGTGTGCCCGCGAAAATCGTCGGTGAGGCCGGCTGCACGGAGCCCGCGCGGAGCATGAACCAGCTCCTCCGCTCCGCTCCGACGCCCGACTGAGACTACTTCAGGACCAGCTCGTCGCCGCGCGCCATCCCGAGGATCCGGCGCGCCTGCTCGTCCAGGAGATCGAGGTCCAGAAACTCGGTCGAGAGCCGCCGGGTCTTGTTCGTGATCTCCTCGCGCTCCGCGACGAGGGTCGCATGCTCCCGTCTCAGGAACTCTTCCTGCGCTTCGAGCTGGACACGACGAAATATCCCGTACTCACCCTGAATGGTGACGAAACAGAAGTATACGGACATCGCGACCACGCCGATCGAGAAGGCCGCCATCAAAAGACCTGAGACGCGACTGTCTGGTGTCATCAACTCAACTTGGTGACTGCTCGGCCGGACCATGGCACGGGAGCGCGCGGTTGTGAATCCCCTAAGAAACAATTGTCTCTAAACTGGCACGTTGACGTCCATCGCCGTCGAAATTCGACGGATCGAGCCAGGCGGCGTGCCGGGCGGCCAGCGCCGGCCATTCCGCGTCGAGGATCGCGTACCAGGCCGTGTCGCGGTTTCGTCCTTTGTAGACGGTGGCCTGGCGGAACACCCCCTCGAAGCGGAACCCGAGCCGCTCCGCCGCGCGACAGGACGGCGCGTTCAGCGCATCGCACTTCCACTCCACCCGGCGGTAGCCATGCGCAAAAGCGGCGCCGATCATCAGCGACAGCGCCTCGGTCGCTTCGGTGGTGCGTTGGAGATGTTGGGAGAAATAGAGGTTGCCGATCTCGATCGACCCCGCATCCGGAGCGATCCGGAGATAGCTCGCAAAGCCCACGGGGCGGTCGGTGACGACCGTGTAGAAGCGATCCGGCCCTGCCGCCCGCAGGGTCGCGAAGGAGAGGAGGTCGCCCGCGGACTGGAAAGGGCCATAGGGCAGGTATGTCGCGCCGCGCCCGTCGGTGTCGGCGCTGAAGGCCGCGAAAAGGGGCTCGGCATGGGCTTCGGTGAGCGGTGTCAAGCGGACGCGCGCGCCCACGATTTCGGTGGGCGGCGCCTCCGCGCTGCGCCAACCCTCGACTGGATCGCCGATCGGTTGGCCGAGAGCGTTTGTCCGGGTCAGGCCTTGCCCCGGTAGATGTCGACAAGCTTGCCCAGCATCTCGAGCGCGTCGCTTCGCTCACGCTGGAAGGTGTTGCGCCCGATGATGGACCCGTTGCCGCCACCGTCTCGGATCGCGCGCGCATCCTCGTAGACGGCGTCGACGCCCTTGGAGGCTCCACCGGAGAAGACGATCAGCCGCCGGCCGTTGAAGGCGGACCGGACACACTCCGCCACCCGCGCCGCCTGCGTCGAGACGTCGATCCCGCCCTTCTCGAAGGCGGCCTTGGCCTCTGGCTGCTCGAGATGATCCGTCGAGAGCTTCACTTTGATGATGTGCGCGCCGAGGAGCGCTGCGATGTGGGCGGCATAGGCGGAGATGTCGGCCGCCGTCTCTCCCGCTTTCGAGAGTGCCTCGCCCCGCGGGTAGGACCAAATGACCGTGGCGATCCCACAAGCGGCCGCTTCGCGGCGCATCTCCACAATCTCCTCAAACATGTCGATCGCCATGTCGGAGCCCGGGTACACCGTGAACCCGATCGCCACGCAGCCAAGGCGGAGCGCGTCGTCGACGGAGGCCGTCACCGCCTGGTTTTTGCCCGCCGTCCCCGACATCAGCGAGTTGGCGGAGTTCACCTTCAGGATCGTTGGGATCTGTCCCGCAAACGTGTCGGCCCCCGCCTCGAGCGGGCCAATCGGCGCGGCGTAGGCGTTGAGCCCGGCATCGATGGCAAGCTGATAGTGATAGTGCGGGTCGTATGCTGGCGGATTTGGCGCAAAGCTCCGCGCGGGTCCATGCTCGAACCCTTGGTCGACGGGCAGGATGATCATTTTACCGGTGCCGCCCAGTTTGCCGGTCATCAGCATGGCGTTCAACTTTGCCTTCACGCCGGGTGTTTCGCCCTCGTACTGACGCAGGATCCCTTGGACGACACGCGTCGACTTCATCTCGCTACTCCCGTGATTGCTTGGCCGCGACATAGCTCGCGGCCCGTGAAAGGGTCAAGCGCGTGGGAGCTGCCAGCCGGCGCTCAGCTTCTCGATGGCGGCAATCCGCGCTTCGGCCTTTGGGTGGGTCATCATCCACGCCGGCATGCCATGTGTTTGCACCATCCGCGAGAGTTTCTGAAGGAGGCTGATCTGCGGCGTCGTTCCGATCCCCGCCTTGGTCAGCACGGCCGCCGCGTAGGCGTCCGCCTCGTACTCGTCACTCCGCGACAGGCTGGTGCCGAGAATGCGGGCGAGAAAATCCGCGATGTAGATGCCGACGAACGGAATGAACCGGCCGAGGATCATCGCCAGGATCACGCGGACGGCATTCTGGCCAGAGAAGTCGATCATCCGGCGACGCGCATGGCCGAGGGCCACGTGGCCCAGCTCATGAGCGATGACGGAGGCGATCTCCTCCGAGCTGACCTCGCCCGCGTGGTACTTTCGGAGGAACCCGCGGGTGATGAAGATCCGGCCGTCAGGTGCAGCGAGGCCGTTGATCGGGTCGATTTCGTAGACATGAACCTTCAGCTCGGGGATGCCAACGGCCTCGGCCATCTCTGCGCAGAGACCCTCGAGCCTGCGGTCGGCGAGGCGCGTCGATTGCTGGTCGAGCGTCCGGCGGAGGCGCCAGCTCGACATCATGTACATTCCGAGGCCGATCACGACGGCAAGGAGGATGGGCATCAGCTTGATCATAAATGGCATATGGGCGCTGCAGCGGGTCCTGGCAACGCATCACACACAAGGATTTGCGTTGGCCTTCTTGCAACTAATTCTCAATTGCATTGACAGAGACATCCAGACGGGTGCATCTCTTGTGCATCGATTCACTCGGGGAACCATCATGCCGCGCATTCCTGCCATTCTGGTTGGCCTCACGCTCCTCGCGGGGCCCGCTTTCGCTGAAAAGTTCAAGGCCGTCACCACCTTCACCGTCATTGCGGACATGGCGCAGAACGTCGCCGGAGACGCCGCCGAGGTCGTCTCGATCACGCGACCCGGCGCCGAGATCCACAACTACACACCGACGCCGCAGGACATTCTTTCCGCCCGCGATGCCGATCTCGTGCTCTGGAATGGCCTCAACCTCGAGCTCTGGTTCGAGCGGTTCTTCCGCAATCTGCAGGATGTCCCGGCCGCCGTCGTCTCGGACGGAGTGACCCCGATCGACATCGGCACGGGCCCCTATGAGGGCAGGCCGAACCCGCATGCCTGGATGGCGCTCGAAGGGGCGCTGATCTATGTCGACAACATCCGCGACGCCTTTGTCGAGCACGATCCGTCCAATGCCGAGATCTACGCCGCCAATGCCGAGGCCTACAAAAACGAGATCCGGGCCACCATCGGCCCGTTGCGCGACCGTGTGCGCGCGATCCCTGAGGAAAAGCGCTGGCTGGTGACGTCAGAGGGCGCGTTCAGCTATCTGGCGCGCGACTTTGGGCTGCAGGAGCTCTATCTTTGGCCGATCAACGCAGATGCCCAGGGGACGCCGCAACAGGTGCGCCGCGTGATTGACACCGTGAGGGAGGAAGGGATCGAGGTGGTGTTCTCGGAAAGCACGGTCTCCGCCGCGCCGGCCGAGCAGGTCGCGCGGGAAACCGACGCGCGCTATGGCGGCATCCTCTATGTCGACAGCCTCAGCGTGGCGGACGGCCCGGTGCCGACCTACCTGGATCTCTTGCGGGTCACCTCCGAGACCATTGCCGCAGGTTTGGCCCCGTGACGACGGCGGGGCTCTCGGTCGAGAGCATTACCGCGGTCTACCGGAACGGGCACACCGCGCTCCACGATGCCTCGTTCGAGATCCCGTCGGGCAGCATCACAGCTCTTGTCGGCGTCAACGGCGCCGGCAAGTCGACGCTCTTCAAGGCGATCATGGGCTTTGTGCGGCTTTCGGCGGGCTCTATCCGGATTTTCGGTGCGTCCGTTCAGGACGCGCTCCGCCAGAACGCCGTCGCCTACGTTCCCCAGTCGGAGGAGGTCGACTGGTCGTTCCCGGTCCTCGTCGAGGATGTCGTGATGATGGGGCGCTATGGGCATATGGGCATCTTCCGCCGTCCGAGCGCCGCTGACCGCGCCGCGGTCGACGCGGCCCTCGCGCGCGTTGGCATGGCGGAGTACCGAGACCGCCAGATCGGCGAGCTGTCGGGGGGGCAGAAGAAACGTGTGTTTCTTGCCCGCGCGCTTGCGCAGGACGGACGCATCATTCTCCTCGACGAGCCCTTCACCGGTGTCGACGTGAAGACCGAGGACGCCATTGTAGCCCTTCTCCGGGAGCTGCGGGCGGAGGGGCGGGTGATGCTTGTCTCGACCCACAATCTCGGCTCCGTGCCGGAGTTCTGCGACCGCACGGTCCTTCTCAAGGGAACGGTGCTCGCCTGGGGACCGACAGAGGAGATCTTCACGCAGGCCAATCTGGAGCGGGCCTTCGGGGGTGTCCTCCGCCACTTCGTCCTCGGCGGCGCTGATCTCCACCACGACGATGACGACCAGCGCCAAGTGACGGTGATCACGGATGATGAGCGCCCGTTCGTGATGTACGAGGACCGCGAGTGACGCTGCTTGAGCCCTTCAGCTACGGCTACATGACGAACGCGATGTGGGTCTCCGCGTTGGTGGGGGCAATCTGCGCGTTTCTGTCGGCGTTTCTGATGCTGAAGGGCTGGTCGCTGATCGGAGACGCGCTCGCCCATTCGATCGTGCCCGGCGTGGCGGGGGCCTATATGCTTGGCCTTCCCTTCGCAATCGGCGCGTTCCTCTCCGGTGGGCTCGCCGCGGCAGCGATGCTGTTTCTGAACCAGCGAACCGGGCTCAAAGAGGACGCCATCATCGGCCTCATCTTCACGTCCTTCTTCGGGCTCGGCCTCTTTATGGTCTCGGTAAGCCCGGTCCCGCTCGACGTGCAGACAATCGTCCTCGGGAATGTGCTTGCCATCTCGCCCGGGGACACGGTGCAGCTCGCGATCATCGGCCTCGTGACGCTCGCCGTCCTGACGGCGAAGTGGCGCGACCTGATGCTGACATTTTTCGATGAGACCCATGCCCGCTCAATCGGCCTGCCGGTTGGGCGGCTGAAAGTGGTCTTCTTCGCGCTTCTCGCGGCTTCCACCGTTGCGGCGCTTCAGACGGTGGGCGCGTTCCTGGTGATCGCCCTGGTGGTGACGCCGGGGGCCACCGCCTACCTCCTCAGCGACCGGTTCCCGCATTTGATCGTCATCTCAGTTGCGATCGGCGCGGGCACGAGTTTCGTCGGCGCGTATGCGAGCTACTTCCTCGACGGCGCAACGGGGGGCATCATCGTGCTGCTTCAGACGCTCCTCTTCCTTGGGGCTTTCATCTTCGCGCCGAAGCACGGCCGTCTCGCCGCCCGGCGCCGCGCGCAGGGGGGGACATGATCGACGCCCTTGCGCTGCCGTTCCAGCTGCCCTTCATGCAGATGGCCTTCGCCATCTCCGGCGTTCTGGCCGCCGCGATGGCGCTCCTGTCCTGTTTCATGGTGTTGAAGGGGTGGTCACTGATGGGGGACGCCATCAGCCACGCGGTCCTGCCGGGGGTGGTGATTGCCTATATCTTGGCGATACCTCTCGCCATCGGGGCGTTCGTGGCGGGCATGATCTGTGCAGTCGCCACCGGCTATCTTTCCGAGAACAGCCGGGTCAAGGAGGACACCGTCATGGGCGTGGTCTTCTCGGGCATGTTCGCGCTTGGGATCGTGCTCTACAGCCAGATCCGGACGGAAGTGCATTTGGACGACATCCTTTTTGGCGACATGCTCGGCATCTTCCCACGCGACCTGATCGAGGCTGCGGCGATCTCGGCTGTGGTGAGCATCGTGATCCTCGCCAAGTGGCGGGACCTCCTCCTCTTTGTATTCGACCCGGCGCAGGCGCGGACGGCCGGGTTGCCGGTTGGCGCGCTGCATTACGGGTTTCTCGCGCTCCTCTCGCTTGCCGTGGTCGCAGCGTTGAAGGCCGTGGGGATCATCCTCGCCATCGCGCTGCTGATTGCGCCAGGTGCGACTGCGTTCCTGGTCGCGCGGAGCTTTGGGTGGATGCTAATGGTTGCCGTGGCCTACGCGCTCGTCTCTGCGCTCCTCGGCGTTTATCTGAGCTTCTTCCTCGACAGCGCCCCTGCGCCGACGATTGTCCTGCTGATGACCCTCGGCTTTATCGCGGCCTTCGTCTCAAAGATCCTGCGCACCGCCGAGGCGGAGCGGCGGCGCCTCAGCGCGCCATCCCAAGCCGCGGCACACCGATCTCCCGGATGAGCTTCTCGCGGATTGCGCGGGCATAGTCGCTATAGTCGTCGGCCTCGACCACAAAGGCGCCCGGGCCGCGGATCACGAGATCCTCGAAGTAGCGCGAGAGGCCTTTGGTCTCGCTCCCGATCGAGAGCGCGTTGACCGTGATCATACCGAAGTTTCGCCACTCATAGAGGCGCTCGGGCGGGATGCCGTCATTGTTCCGGCCGTCGCCCGAAACATCGATCTTCTGTTCAAAACAACTGACCCGACTGAGCTCAACCCGTGCAAACTCGAGCGCTGCGCCGAGCGCCGTCGGACGGTTTGGCTTTCGTTTCGTGGTGCGGCGAATGTCGGCGGAAAGGCTGTCGAGATCCGCTGGCGTCGCCACCTCGACCCAGGGTGAGATCACATCCTGGTCGCTTTGGCCGGACCACTCGAAGACCATCAGCGCAATCGTCGTCCCGGGGATTGAGAAGATCGCCTCGCGCACTGAGCGGTCCTCAAGCGCCCGCGCAAGACCCTCAAGCTGCAGCTGGCGCTCGGTCTTGTCCACGCTCGACGAAACGTCGAGGGCAAGAGCGAGGGCAAGCCTGCATGTGGCCTCCGCAGGCGCGGCGGCGAGCAGTCCGAGGGCGAGGGCCGCCGCCCTCAAAACGCGGGCTGGACGATCTCCGCCAACAGCTTGCGGCGGATCGCACGGCCGTAATCGTCATAGTTCGCGGCCGTCTCGACAAAGGCGCCCGGGCCGCCAACAACGTGGCTTTCGTAATATCGCGAGAGAAATCGGATGGAGGTCTCTATCGCCAGGCCGTTGATGGTGACGCCGGAACTCACCACCAAATCCCGCGCAACGCGCACGTCCTGTCCCTCGTTCGAGAGACCGTCACCTGACACATCGATCACATATCGCTCGCAATGAGAGACCGCGTCGAAGGTCGTGCCGGTGAATAGCAATGCCTCCCCGATCGCCGTCGAAAAGACAGACCAGGCTCGGGGCGTTGCACGGACTGTGGCGCTGAACTCCGCTAAGTCCGCCTCGCTCTCGATCGTGCGCCAGGGCAAAGAGACCTGTTGTCGCCCGGCGCCTGTCCATTGGACGAGCGAAACGACGGCATCGCTCGACACGAAGGCGTGCATCACCTCCGGATCCTCCAGCGCATCTGCCAGGCCATTCATCTGGAGGGAATACTCGGTCGGAGAAATCGAGGCTGACACATCAACGGTCAGTGCCAATGCGAGAGAACACGCGCCGGCGGGCAGCGGCGTCCCCGCCAAGGCAAGAAGACAAAGCGTTTTTTGGATCATGTGGTCGGGGTCCAGAGCGGGCTCACCATGCGTGCATTAGGCGCCAGGGCCCAACGCACCGCAAGCACAATCCGCGCGGGAGCGACCGGACGACGCGTCTCTCGCCCGGTGCTGCCATCCGTTTGACCTCACCAATGCCCGGTGTTCGCCATGCTCGCCCAAGGCTCCGCCTTGGCCAGCGCATCGCCCCGCTGCAACAGCTCCACCGACACGTTGTCAGGGCTCCTGACAAAGGCCATGTGGCCGTCCCTCGGCGGCCGGTTGATCGTGACGCCGTTGTCCATCAGGTGCTGACAGGTCGCGTAAATGTCATCGACCCGGTAGGCGAGATGCCCAAAATGCCGGCCATCGGAGGGCAGACCGTCATCCCCATCCCAATTGTAGGTCAATTCCACATCGGCATTCGTCTGGCCTGGCGGGCACAGAAAAACGAGCGTGAAGCGACCGCCCTCGTTCTCGATCCTCCGCCGTTCCTCGAGCCCGAGAAGCGCGTAGAACGCAATCGATGCCTCCAGGTCCTTCACACGCACCATCGTGTGCAGATACTCGATGCCCATTTTGTCCACCGTCCCTTTCCACAGTATTCTTTATCCACAGCCATCATCTAGCGGCTGAGACGACGTCGGGTACAACTGTTGGCAGCTGATTCCCCAGCGCGAAGAAACGCTCCACAGTTCATTTTTGCAATTGCCCCCTTATCCACCCGCTTCGAACAGGATACCGACA
Organism: Pseudomonadota bacterium; assembly: GCA_039193505.1. Taxonomy (GTDB): domain Bacteria; phylum Pseudomonadota; class Alphaproteobacteria; order Rhodobacterales; family Rhodobacteraceae; genus Algicella. The sequence continues at coordinate 8,636 of JBCCWM010000151.1, forward strand.
GATTGGCTCCCGTGCGAGGTTCTCAGCAGTGCCTTCCATCCGCTACGCATCGGGGAGCGAGAAGATCGGGGGATCACCATGAATGAGCATTCACGGGACGTCGGACAAAACACAGGTCCGACGGAGGGCAGTACGACCCGCCGCGCCACTGTGCCAGCCCTCGAGGCGCGCCTCGGCGAGGCGATCCCCGTGCTCGACCACGGGTTTGTCCGCGTGGTCGACTACATGGGGGACGACGCGGCCATCGTGCAGGCCGCGCGCGTAAGCTACGGCCACGGCACAAAAACCGCGCGCGACGACCGAGGCCTTATCCGCTATCTGATGCGTCACCGGCACTCGACCCCCTTGGAGATGTGCGAGATCAAGCTTCACGTGAAGCTGCCGATTTTCGTCGCGCGCCAGTGGATCCGCCACCGCACCGCCAATGTGAACGAGATCTCCGCCCGCTACTCGATCCTTGATCGGGAGTTCTACATCCCCGAAGATGCGCATCTCGCCGCGCAATCCTCAACCAACAACCAGGGCCGCGGTGCGCCCTTGGACGGGGCCGAGGCCGCCCGCGTCCGAGCCGCCTTCGAGGCCGAGGCCGCCCGCACCTACGAGACCTACGAGACCCTCCTCTCGACTGAGGACCAGAAAGGCCTCGCCCGCGAGCTTGCCCGCACGGTCCTCCCCACCAACATCTACACGCAGTGGTATTGGAAGACCGACCTCCACAACCTCTTCCACTTCCTCGCCCTCCGCGCCGACCCCCACGCCCAGTACGAGATTCGCGCCTACGCAGACACCATCGGCGCCCTCACCGGCGCCTGGGTCCCAAACGCCTGGGAGGCGTTCGAGGACTACCGAATTAACAGCGCAAGCCTGTCTCGCCAGGGGGTTGAGTGCGTGCGGCGGATGCTGAAGGGTGAGGAGGTGACCCAGGAAACCTCGGGGATGAGTCCTGGGGAGTGGCGGGAGTTTCGGAGTATTGTAAGGTAAATCCAATTCAGTGTTAGGTCGCTATACCGACGAGAAACTCCCAATTGTAATGTCTAAAGCAGACCGATAGCTCAAGTCAAAGCGTGTAAGCGCTCCTGATCGTATCAATCATGTGGTCATACGTACGCTGCAAGACATAGGGGTTATCGTTTTACATCCATCGCCGGAATACAATAGAATATCCTGTCTTAACAAAACATTGTACACAGGGTCTGCGCTGGCTAGACCGGCTGATCGTACATGGGTGGAATATGCATCTTGACTTTTGTCAAACATAAAAATCCCCTTTTTTCGAAAAAATTTTGATAAATTTACCGTATATATTTGATATAAATTTATA
>JBCCWM010000152.1:0-9920 GCA_039193505.1 Pseudomonadota bacterium
ACCTCGCGGACTTCCTCGACGCTTACAACTACGCGCACCGTCTCAAGAGGCCCTACGACTACATCTGCAAAATCTGGACGTCAGAGCCAGATCGATCCGTCGTCGATCCGATCCACCAGATGCCGGGACTGAACACCTAGGGCCGGCTTCACTGAACGAGTGTTCCTCTGCGAGCTTCGGTGTGGTGAGCGGACAGATGGCAGCTTTAGGGGGTCCCCCGTTGGTTCTCTGCCGATGGCTTCGGGGGAGAGGCCGGTGGTGCGACGATCGATTGCGGTGACGAAGACGGCGCCGGGAGTGCGGAGCGGAGCGCGGGATCCGGTTTGGGACCGTCCTGTGCCGTCGCCCGATCGGCGTCTGCCCATGGCGCGGTGCAGCCTGCGCGGGGGCTTAGGCACCGCGCTTCGGGCCAACGCGCCACCGCGGGCGGGCGTCCAACCCCACCGGGGCGCGTGGGTCCGTGGCACTGCGCTGAGCGGAGGCGACCGACGTTTGACAGGCGGTTGCACGCGGGTCACTTGCTCTCGGGTCTTGACCAGGGTTGAGCGAGGGCTTTAGCTGCTTGCGATGGTTCTCGATGATTGAGTGTCGGAGAGATGAAATGGGAACACGGTGCGGTTTAGCCATCAGGCGCCAAATCCGTGACTGCCCCCGCAACTGTGAGCGGTAAGCGACCCCAAGGATACCACTGAGCCCCCCAGATTTGGGCGGCTTGGGAAGGTTTGGGAGAGCTGCGACCCGCAAGTCAGGAGACCTGCCATCTCGGGCGTCGGTGACGCCACTGCGCAACTCAACCCGGGCGGGGTGTCCCGGAAGGAGACCCGAGATGGATTGGTCGAGCTCGACCCATCTGACGTTCGGACGTCCTGACCCCCCGTCCCGCTGCGGAGGATGGGATGGTATCAAGCGATCATCGGATCGACACAGCTTCTGGTGTGGGATCGCCCGACGCAGTGCTCTTTGTGGTGTCAGCCTATGCGCTGAGCAAGCGCGCGCTGGACCGCCTTGATGCCGCCGCTCGGAGCGCCGCCTCGGGTCCTGTGCGACTGATCCGACTTGAGGGCACCGGGCCAAGCCTGATCGATGCGCTGAGCGAAATGCGGGCCGAGGGGCATCGCCGCATTCGCGTCCAACCCTTGGGTGTGCCGTTTCCCGAGGGCCTCATGGCCTGGCTGCCCGGCGTGATGGCGGATTGGCGCATGCGGGGCGAGAACGTCGACACCTGGCTCGAGCTCGGACCGGATCCTGCGACCGATGGCGAGGCGCTTGCGGCGTTCGCATCGGCGACGCTCAAGAACGCCCAACCCGCGACGTCCATCGAAGGTGTCCGACCGCGTCTGGGAAAGCCCGGTTGGAGCGATCCGCCGGATTTCGAGTTTCACCTTCTCGTCTGCACCGGGCCGCGCTGCGCAATCCACGGCGCGGCATCCTTCACTCTCCTCTTGAAGGACGAGCTGAAGGCGGCGGGTGTTCACGACCGCTGCCTGACGACGCGGACGGGCTGCATCTATCCCTGCAACCGCGGGCCGGTGCTGGCGCTCTATCCACACGGGTCCTGGTACCGGCTGCCGGACCTCAAGGCCACGCGCCGCTTCGTGCGCGAGGTTCTGATCGAGGGCGGGACCGCCGAGGACCTCAGATTTCACACCGCGCGGGCCAGCCGCGCCGCTCCCCTTTCCAAGCAGGAGACATGCACATGATCCTCAAGACACTCTGTCTCGCCGGTGCGACAGCCCTTGCGGCTTTGCCAGCCGCAGCCGACGACATGATCCACATGGCGACCAGCTTCCAGATCCGCTCCATGGACCCGGTGAGCCAGGGCTTTTGGATGCAGGAGTTCGGCCAGGGCGAGCTTCTGATGAAGTTTCAGCCCGATGGCACGATCACGCCTTGGCTGGCCGAGCGCCTCGAGCGAACGGGCGACACCACCTGGGTCATCACGATGCGCGACGGCGTGACCTTCCAGAACGGACGGGCCATGGATGTGCCGGCTGTCCTGGAGGCGATCGCCTACCACCGGGAGCGCAACAGCGGCACGCAAGCGGTCCTGCCGGCCGAGGCCACTTTCACGCAAACAGGTCCGTTCGACATAACTGTCGAGACCGGTGTGCCGGTTCCCGAACTGCCGAGCATCCTGGCTCACGAAAGTCGCTTGATGATCATCGATGTCGGGCCGGTGCTGGCCGCCGGGGACGACTTTGAAGCCCTCGAAGGGGCCGGCATTCACACAGGGCCATACCGTCTGGTCGATCTCGACGATCAGCGCATGATTGCCGAGCGTTTCGAGGGCTACTGGCAGGGCATGCCGGCGATGGCTGGGGTGGACCTGCGCTTTGTCTCCGATGCCAATGCCCGCATTCTTGCCGTGCAAAACGGCGAGGTCGACATCGCGCTCTACCCGCCGATCTCTGCCGCCCCGGTCTTTGCGGCGACCCCAAACGTCAATCTCGCCCTCGGGGCACCCTCCACGGGTGGCTTTCTGTCCGTCATGGATGTGACCAACGGTGCGTTCGAAGAGATCGATGTCAGGCGCGCCGTCATGCTGGCGGTGAACTACGACGAGCTGGCGAACGATGTCTTTCACGGCGCCAAGATCCCGGCGACGGGCCTTTACAATCCCCGTTTCCCCTGGGCGATTGAGAACTACCGCTACGCCCCGGACGAGGCGAACGCCATTCTCGACGACGCCGGGTGGGTCCGGGACGGCGACACGCGCACCCGGGGCGGAGAGACCCTGTCCGTGACGCTGATGATCTATCCCCAACAACCGGACCTGGTCCCGCTCTCTGGCGCGATGCAGTCCTATCTGCGGGAGATCGGCATCGCAGCCGAGATCGTGTCCGTCGACAGTGTGACGGAGGCCGCGATGAACGATCTGGTCGACTGGGACCTCGCCCTCGTTGCAACCGGCACTGCAACGGTCGGGTCCGTCAGCGGGTTTCTCAACCGCTATGTGGCCTGCGAGGGAGACAGGAACTATGGCGGCTACTGCAACGACACTGTGCAGGCGCTGATCGAAACGCTCGACGTGACCGTCGAAGAGGAAGAGCGCTATGAGATGCTGCGCCAGATCCAGACGATCCTGGTGAACGACGACCCCTATGTCTTCAACGCCACGATCCTGATCGAGCGCGCGCTCGTCAGCGACGCATGGTCGGACTACGTTCCAGCCGTGGCCTGGAACCACATCAAGTGGGACACGGCGCCCAACCAGTGACGGCGCGTCGCAAACGTGCCGAGCGCGGGGGCCTTGCCGCCGCCGCGCTCCTGCGGATCGGTCAGGCTCTTTTGACCGCTCTGGCAGCGAGCGTCGTCGTTTGGGCGATCCTGCCGCTCGCGCCTGGGGACGTCGCCGAGCGCGTGCTGCTCGCGCGGGGCATGCAGGACCTTACAACCGCGGAAATCGACGCGGCACGCGAGGCGTTGGGTTTGAACGCCCCGCTTCTCGTGCAGTTTCTGCACTGGCTGGGCGGCGTCTTCCAGGGCGATCTCGGGCAGAGCTTCACGAGCCAGGCGCCCGTGTCGCAGGAGATCATGGAGCGCTTGCCGGCCACGCTCATGCTGCTCGGCCTCGCGCTCCTCTTCTCCGTTGCGCTGTCGCTTGTCTTCGCGTTGATCGCCGCCTCCTGTCGCGACGGTTGGCCGGACCGCCTGATCCGGCTCTACACCCAAATTGGCGCCGCGCTGCCGACCTTCGTTTTTGCGCTTCTTGCGCTGACCTTTGTCGTGGTCGGGTTTCAGATCGGCCGGGTGCTGGCCGATCCGTCCTGGTCTGCGGCCCTCATCCCGGCCTTCATCATCGGGCTGGACCGCGCGGCGAGCTGGACACAGCTTCTGCGCGCAGGCCTGCTCGAGGCCATGGCCAGCGGCTATGCCGAAGTGGCCCGCGCCCGCGGCGCATCCGAGCGGCGGATCTTGTTGCGCCACGCGCTTCCCAACGCCTTTTTGCCGTTCCTGACGGCGATTGGCGTCAGCATCGGCGCCCTCATCGGGGGCGCGCCCCTGATCGAGGCCATTTTCACGTGGCCCGGCCTCGGCGCCTACCTGCTCGAGGCCCTCACCGCGCGCAACTACCCGGTGATCCAGGCCTATGTCCTGATTTCGGCACTGTCCTATGTGACGGCCGCGCTCTTGATCGACCTCCTTGCGCTTGCTCTCGATCCCCGGCTTCGGGAGCAGGGGACATGACGGCGCTCGGTGTTGCGGGCGCCGGGGTGGGTCGAGGTCCGGTCGACCGGCGCGTTCTGACCCGGCTCTGGCGGCACCCGGCGGGCCGCGTGGGGCTGCTGGTCGGGGGCGCGCTTCTCTTCGTTGCAGCGCTCGGCGCGGTCTGGACGCCGCACGCCCCGGATGTGCCGAACTACGCCAACGCATTGAAAAGACCGAGCCTTGCGCACCCGTTCGGCACCGACGCCACCGGGCGCGACATGTTGAGCCGCGTGATGGATGGCGCACATCGGTCGATCGGTGCGGCCCTGCTCGTTCTGGGGGCCGTGTTCGCCACCGGCCTGGTCGTCGGAACGCTGGCAGGCCTTGCCGGCGGCCTGACCGACACGGTCCTGATGCGGATCGCTGACATCGCCATGACGCTCCCTGGGCTGGTGCTGGCCTTCGCGGTGCTCGGGCTGCTCGGCCCTGGGTTTCTGAACCTGCTGATCGCGCTCATCATTGCGGATTGGGCGTGGTATGCGCGGCTCTCGCGGTCGCTGTCGCTCGACGCCCGTAGGAGGCCCCATGTGATCGCGGCGCGGATGGCTGGCATCCCGGGCTGGCGCATCGTTCTCGGGCACATCCTGCCCGGGGTTGCGCTGCAGGTTGGGATTGTCGCGTCGCTCGCGCTCGGCGGCATGATCGGAGCGATCTCGGGCTTTTCGTTCCTCGGTCTCGGCGTCCAGCCTCCCGCTGCCGAGTGGGGCGCGCTCTTGGCGGAGTCGCGGCTCTATTTCGCACTGGCGCCCTGGCTCCTGATCGCTCCAGCGGGGGCCATTTTCCTCTCGGTCCTGTCCGCCAACCTGGTGGGAAACGCGCTCCGCGACTGTGCCGCGCCGCAGAGGCGTTGAATGGACGCGGTGCTCGCCTGCAAAGATCTGACCGTGACCTATGCGGGGGGCGCAACCCCGGTTCGTGACGTGTCCTTCTCCGTGGCACCGGGTGAGTGCTTTGCCCTTGTCGGTGGCTCCGGTGCGGGGAAGTCGACGATTGCCAGGGCCCTTCTCGGACTGCACGCCCGCGACACATCGGTTACGGGAGCGTTGTGGATCGGCGGCCAAGATATGGTCGGGGTCCCGCGCCGCCTCTGGCAGACTGTGCGGGGACGGCAGATGGGCTTTGTCGCGCAAAACCCGTGGGACAGTTGTAACCCCTTGCGCTCGGTGCGAGATCACGTGGCCGAGGCCTCGCGGTGTCATGGCCTGCAGATCTCGTGGCACGACATCGCCGACCGGCTGGAGGCCCTCGGCGTCGCGGATGCGGGCGTCCGGGCGCGCCAGCACCCGCACACCTGGAGCGGCGGCATGTTGCAACGCGCCTCGATCGCCGCAGCCGGCGCACATGCGCCGCCCCTTATGATCGCGGACGAGCCGACCAGCGCGCTCGACGCCGACCGCGCCCAATCGGTGCTGGACGCGCTCAAGTCGCTCGGGTCCGCGGTCGTGCTGATCAGCCATGACATGGGGCTGGTGCTGCGCAATGCGGACAAGCTCGGCGTTCTCAGCGGCGGCCTGTTGGTCGAGCAGGGCACGCCGAGCGCGCTGGCATCCACCCCCGACCATCCGGAGACGCGCCGTCTTCTCGCGGCGCTCGCGCCAGTGCCGCCACGCGCGCGCCGCGCCGCGCCCGAACCGCTTCTGCGTCTGTCAAACGTGTCCGTCAGCTACGACCGCGGGCGTGTTGAGGCGCTGGTGTCTGCGGATCTCGATGTCAGAGCGGGCCAGATCGTCGGTGTCCAGGGGCCATCGGGCTGCGGCAAATCTACGTTGCTCCGCGTCGCGATGCAGATCGAAAGGCCCAGCGGCGGCACAGTCTGGGCATCCGATGCGGTCAAGCGGCCCGGGGCAATTCTGCCGATTTTTCAGGATCCTGTGGGCAGTCTCGTGCCGCATTGGCCGATCTGGCGCTCCATCGCTGAGCCCTTGATGGCGCCCGGGCGCCCACATATCTCGCGCACGCTCCGTGACGAGAAAGTCGCCGCCGCCTTGGCCCAGGTCGGGCTCGGCACCATCGATCCCATGGCGCGACCGTCAGACCTCTCGGTGGGTCAGTGCCAGCGTGTCGCCGTCGCACGGGCAACGATTTCCGAGCCTGCGATGATTGTCGCGGACGAACCCACCAGCGCCCTCGACAGCCCCTCGACCTGGTTGGTGAGCAAGCTCCTCGGTGACGCTGCGGAACGGGGGACGGCGGTCGTGGTCGTGAGCCATGACAGCGCGTTTCTGGAGCGCGTGGCCGACAAGGTGGTTGCGATGTCGGCGGGACGGACACTCAACACCTCCGGCGTGGCGTGATCCAAGTGCCGGGCCTCTCGGCAGATCTGACCGGGGCCGCTTCTCTTGATCCGTCTCATATCCGTCGAGAGCGCCGGCGCTCTCTCCGAGATGGCAGCCGACCGATGCACTCGACCGAAAAAGAGCCCAAGCGCATCCCGCGGGACCCGGTCACGACTTGCGCCGGACACAAGCAATGCCTCGCACCGCAGGACGGCGGTCCGTCCCGATCCTCGAAGACTGGATCTGACCCCCTGGACCGCGTCCCAAGGCCATCAAGGCTGCCCTCCAAGGACTGGTGGGTCGGATGGCGCGCCACCCTAGGCCCAGTGTGTCCCGAACGCTGGGTTGATGAGACGCGTGGTCCGATCCCTGGACGTTCGAATGCAGCCAGTGCTCGTCAGACAGCGAAGTGCGCTCAACCGGATGCCCAGGGAGGCCGATCTCTGCGGCATAGCTCCGGGGACCGAAGACCAAGGGCGCGCCGCGCAACACCTCGGGCGCGCCGCCGACAATCGCTCCGCCACCCTCTGGCCGCCCAAACATCTCGCACTGTCCGCCGCGGAACGGCAGATCGATCCGGAACGTATCGGTGTCGTCGGGTGCGACCACGAGGGTCTAAGGGACACGCGCCGCCACATCGATGAGTGGATCGCAGAATGGACCGTAGCCCGTGCAATGCGGATCAGAATGAGTGGAGGGGCCCACTGGCGTCCGACACCCCGCCCGCTGCCTCGTCGCGCCATAGAGCGTTCAGTTCATCGCGGCGCAGGAGATCGAGCCACCACGGTGTGGTGTTTGGGCCCACCCTCCGCAGCGAAGCGCCCCCGCCCGTCGGGCGCTTGCCGCTGTCGCGGCCGTTGCTTAAGACGCACCGCCCGCACGCCGGTGCCGTCGCCGAAGAACGTTACAGTGCATGGACTGGCGCCCCTTTTGTGTCGCCAATGACGGTGTCCGCGGGCGTGGTGTAGGAGCACCGAGCTTCGGAGCGGTGCGAGCCGGTCATGAGGCCAGGGCGGGTGGCCTGACGGTTGGATTGTCGGTGACGCGAGACAGCGTTTCAAGGCTCATGTAGCGTCGCGCGACGGTCCACTCGTCATGTGTCTCGAGCATCGGCGCGCCAACGCGACGGATGCTGGCCTCGTCGTTGGGGACTGTCCCGATGACGTAGCGGCGTTTGATCTCTCGGTTCACACGCTCGAGGGGGGGGGGTGCTGGCGAAGTGGGCCCAGTGTTCGCGGGGACAATCCATGGAGGCGAGGACCTCGTCGCGTGAGGCGTCCATGAATGCCCCGAGTTTGCCCTGCTTGTCCCGGAGTGCATCGGCGACGGTCTCCCACTGGATCTCAGCCTCGGCCTTGCTGTCCTGGGCGAAGATCGTCTTCAGACTGGCGGCCGCGTCGGTGCGCCGCTTGACCGGGGCGTGGGAGAGCACATTCCTTATCCAGTGAACGCGGCACTGCTGGTGGGGTGCGTTGAAGACCCGGCGCGCGGCCGCCCGCAACCGCTTGTGATCGTCGGCGATCACCAGCTTCACACCGCGCAGGCCGCGACCGGCGAGGCTGCGCAGGCCCCCGGTCCAGAAGGTCTCGGCTTCGCAGAGCCCGGGAGCGACACCGAGAACCTCGCGCTTGCCGTCCTCTTTCCTGGCGACGGCGATTGTCACGGCACGGCTGACGATCCGGCGACGGCCGCGCCCCTTCACAGAGGTCGCGTCGAGCCACAGATAAAGCCACGCCCCTTCGAGCGGCCGGATCAGGAGCGCAGTCATCCGCTCGTCGATCTCGGCGCAGAGGCGGCTGACCTGGCGCTTGGACAGGCCGCCCGCGCCATGGCATTCACTAGATCATCCACAGAGCGCGTCGAGACCCCATGAACATAGGCGGAATGACCGCCACGAGGGCCTTCTCTGCCGTCCTGCGCGGCTCGAAGACACTGGGGGGGCGTCGCGGCCCTTGCGCAGCTTGGGAACATCCAGCGCGATCCGGCCCGTGCGGGTGTCCCCAATACCGGTCGCGGTATCCATTGCGTTGAACCTCCCGCAATGGCGAACATGCACCCTTGGCCGCACCTGTCCGGGCCACGAGCTCGGCCTCCATGATCCGTTCGGCACCAATGGCCAGTATCTCGCGCACGAGGTCGCCATCCGCCCGCTGCTCAACAAGCTGAAGCAGCGCAATTCTATCGTCGGTCATCGTCGTCTCAGTCTTGGGTTTCGAGTGTCGCAACCCGAACCTTCTCCGAAGACCGAGGATGGCCGCCAGCCTCACCGCCGGCCGCGCGCTGCGCTACGTTGGAGGCTTCGCGCGGCCTCTTTCGCCACCAAAGGGGACACCGCCTCGCCCCGAGACACCGAGACGGCCGGGTCGACCGACTTGGTGAGATCTATCGGTGCCCCGTCGCGCCGACGTCCCGCATCGCTTGAGCCTTGAACATCGCCAAAGACAATGAGAGTGTCCTTCGCCGTGGTATGCGGCGCAGTCGCGAGACCCGTGCTCCATCCGCCTCTCGTGGATGTGCCTACGGTTTGAGCCCTTCTGACGTCTATTTGGTCCCCGGCGACCGCGTCCCGTGCCCGGCAAGGCCCACCGCTGATGGGACCGGTCTATCGTTTTACGTCCGCGCCCGCAGACCAAAATGCGGTGAAGGCCCGGATCTGAGCCATGAGCGACGGTGCTTTCGTCTTTTCCAGTCCACGAACAGCCGTTCTCCTAGGAGTGGCGCGCGCACCAGGAGGGCCACCCAGCCGTTGACCGAAGCGCAGCATCGCCCTGCTCCTCTCGGTCGCCGGGCAGCGATCACCGTTTGGATCTGGCCGCCGTGGATCCTGATCCGAGGGTCAGGACACATTGGTTGACATCGAAGGTCGGTGTCGCCGCGATGCGCACAGCCGGGGAGTAAGGCGCATCTGACATGGCGCGTTGGTCCGCCCCCCGCCCTTGGGGTCCCAAACACGAGCTCGGCTTTGCAGCGGTGGTTGCACAGGCGTTTGCAGGAGGACTCTGGCGTTCTGCGCCGGCTGCGCGGTGGGGAAGCACGAAACTTTGGGTCCGCAATCTGAAGCAGCGCGCAGGTCATCCAGGGCCAGTCCTGTGTCACCGATCAAACGCCGTGCGCTCGGTGGCAGATCAGGATAAAGACCTTGCGCCCCGGCATGGTTGCCGGGCCGGCGCGTTGTCAGGGGCGGCCTTAGGGGGGCGCGTCCCCTGTTTGAACGGCGTGCCGCCTGCGATGCGCTCTAAAGTGATGTGCGTCGATCGCCAGGGTCTCATCATCATCTGCATGCACCGCCAGGTCTGTGAGAGCCGGATGAATTTTTTTGTGATTGTGCGGATTGAGGATCCCCAGTTTTGAGAGACGTCGCGCCATGGTCCGGGGGGCATGTCCCCCGGACCATGGCGGCGCCCGAGTTGTCCCGCCTGATGCCCCGTCGAAGGA
>JBCCWM010000153.1:0-9901 GCA_039193505.1 Pseudomonadota bacterium
AGGGGATTTACCAGGCCGGGTTCGATGCGATCCGCGCCGAACTGGGGCTGGAGGGCTGATGCTGACGGTTGAGACCTATCCGACGCTTGCCGAGGCCGCCGGACGGCTCGGCCCCGATGCGGCGTTCCTCGGGGGCGGGACGCTCGTGATGCGGGACGCAAACTTCACGCGACCGGGGCTCTCGCGGATCGTTCGGACCACGGACCGGGGGCACACGGCCATCCAGGCCGAAGGCGCGCGGATCCGGATCGGTGCCGGGGTGACCATGGCCGGGATCGTTGCGCACCCCGATCTCAGGTTTCTCGCGCCGGTCGCGGCGCGGGTCGGCGGCCCGGCCGTGCGCAACATGGGCACTGTCGGCGGCAACCTCTTTGCGCCGCACCCCTACGGCGATCTCGCGACGGCGCTCCTGGCGCTCGATGGCCAGGCGCGGCTGTCCGATGGCAGCGCGCTCGGCCTCGGCGATCTCCTCGCGCGCCGAACGCATTTGTCGGCGCTGGTAGAAAGCATCAGCATCGCACGCCCCGCGGGCGATGATTTCCGCTTTCGCAAAGTCGCGCGGGTGAAGCCCAAGGGCGTCTCCGTCATGGCCATCGCCGCGTGGTTGCCGCGCCCCACGGGCCGCATTCAGGGCGCGCGCGTGGCTTATGGTGCGATGGCCGAGACACCTGTGCGGGTGCCCGCGGTCGAACAGGCGCTCGAGGGCGTGCCACTCGAGACCGGTGGCATCGCTCGTGCCTTGAGCGTGGCGACCGAAGGCCTCTCGCCCCCTGACGACGCGTTGGCCTCCGCCTGGTACCGGCGCGAGGTGGCGCCCGTGCACCTCCGCCGTCTGCTCCTCAACGAGGGAGAGCGCTGATGCCCAAAACTCCGGTGACCTTCACCCTCAATGGCGCCGAGACAGCGCTCTTTGTCGAGCAGGGCGCAAACCTTCTCGATGTTCTCCGCCGAGGGGTCGGCGAGCTCTCGGCCAAGCAGGGCTGCGCACAAGGTGGCTGCGGCGCCTGCACCGTCCGGATCGACGGCGCGCTCCACCTCGCCTGCCTGACCCTTGCGGAGACCGTCGAGGGGGCAGCCGTCGAAACGGCCGCCGGCCTCGCCGATGGCCCGACCCTCCACCCCTTGCAGACCGCCTTCATGGAGGGGTTCGCCGCGCAGTGCGGCTACTGCACGCCCGGCATGCTGATGGCGGCAAGCACACTCCTCGAAGACACCCCGAACCCGACGCGCGACGAGGTGATCGAGGCGATCTCCGGCAATCTCTGCCGCTGCACAGGCTATGCCCCGATCGTCGACGCGATCCTCGAAGCGGCATCTCACATGCGGAGGGGCGCGGCATGAGCATCGAGTTCCGAAAAGACCTCTTCGCCGAAGAGCGCGACGACCGGCTGAACGAGATCGGCCAACCCCGGATCCGCCAGGACATCCTCGGCCATGTGACGGGGCGGACGCGGTACTACGACGATCATCTTTTCGACGGGCTCTTGCACATGCGCTGCGTGCGCTCGCCGCATCACAACGCCCGCATCCGGTCCATCGACACCAGCGCGGCGGAGCGGATGGCGGGTGTCGTGCGCCTTGTCCGCCCAAGGGACGTGCCCCACAACATCAACACGCTCCTCTCGCTGATCGGCTTTGGCCGCGATGACGAGCCGCTCCTCCAGCCGGAGCGCTGCGCCTACAAGGGCGAGCCGATCCTCGCCATCATCGCCGAGACCGAGCGGACGGCGCGCGAGGCCTGCGACGCCGTTCGCGTCGACTGGGAGGTGCTGCCCCATGTCCTCGACGTCGAAGCAGCGCTTCTGCCCGAAGCGCCGGTGGTGAACCCGGAATACCCGAACAACACCTTCGACTACCACGACCGCTACGACCACCAGAAGCTCCGCTTCGGGGACATCGACGCGGGCTTTGCGGCCGCCGATCACATCGTTGAGGGTGAGTACCAGATGTCGCCCATCGAGCAGGCGCCGATGGAGACCTGTGGCGCCATCGCTGCACCCGAGACGAACGACCGTTTTGTCTGCCACACGGCGACGCAGGCGCTCTTCTTCTCGCTCGGGACGACGGCGAAGCTCCTCGATATGGCCTCCTCTCGGCTCCACTTCATCGGCGGCACTGTGGGCGGCGGCTTTGGCGGCAAGGTCGACAGCCTGACCGAGCCGATGGCCGTCCTCGGCGCGCGGCTGACCGGGCGGCCGGTCAAATTCGCCTGGGACCGGCCCGAGGAGATGCAGGTCGGCGCCCCCCGCGGCGCGGAGCGCTGGCGGATCAAGGACGGTGTCGCCGCAGATGGCCGGATCCTCGCGCGCAGTTTCACGGGCTTTTTCGACGCGGGCGCCTACACGCGCCTCAGCTCCTACGCCATCGTGAAATGCGTCGGACACCTGCCCGGCCCCTACACGATCCCGAACGTGGCGGCGAACGTCTACTGCGTCTACACCAACCGGACGCCGGCGACCGCGATGCGCGGTTTCGGGATCACAGGTGTTGATTTCGCGATCGAGTGCCAGATGGACCGCGTTGCGCGCGCTGTCGGCATCGATCCGATCGCGCTCAGGATCCTGAACGCATACCGTGACGGCGACATGAAAGCGCACCGTCGCGAGGCCAAGAACACGGCCCTCATCGAGTGCGCGCAGGTGGCCGCTGCAAAGGCCGGCTGGACACTGCCCGCCGAGGCGCTCGCCGCCTCGAGCCTCCGGGACGGCGGTGTCGCGCGGGCCGAGATCCCCCGCACGGTGACCGATCAAGCCGGTCGCATCGGCGAGCGTCGCCGCGCAGTCCAACCGCCCGAGCCCCTGGCCCCCGGCGTGCCCCGTGGCGAGATCCCCGCCGGCACCCGCGGCAGCGCCGTGGTCGCCGCCGCCCCTCAGCGCAGCGATATGGCCCTCGACCCAACCCGCATCGGCCACCGGACAGCGCTGTCCCAGCCCGCAGGTCCGCGCGCACCCGCCGCAGCCCCGCCCGTCTCACCCTCCCCAACGCCGCCGCGGGCTCCGAGCGTCGCCAGCCCTCCACCCGCTGCGCAACCCCTCTACAGCACACCGCCAACGTTCGATCCCGTCACGTCACAGCCCTCACTTGGGTCAGCACCCGGCGGAGGCCCCCCAGCCAGCCATGTTCCAGGGATCACGCCGCCCACAGGCCCACAGCCAAAGGTCACGGTGCCGCCGACGGGGGCGGCAGGATCATCGGCGCCACGGCACCCGGAACCGCCGGCCGGCCCCGCGCCGACTACCCCGCCTCACCGGTCGAGCGAGCCCTTCCAAAGGGGCGTCCGTCGTCCCGGCGTCTCGCGCTTCCTGTCTGGCGCGCGGAGGCGCTGATGGCACTCCATCGCGGCCGCGGCTTTGCCTGCATCAACTACCCGATCGGCATGAACCTTGGCGGAGACCCGGCTCAGGCTCTGGTCCATGCAACGCCCGACGGAAAGTTCATGGTGGCGCTCTCGGCCATCGACCTCGGCCAAGGCATGAAGTCCGTCACCCGCCAGATCGCGGCGGAGGCCCTCGGCGTCCCGATTGCGGACGTCTATGTCGACACCGCCGACAGCGACACCGGCCCCCACGACATGGGCTCTTTCGCCTCGCGGGGCACGCACCGCGTCGGCAACGCTGTGATCCGCGCGGCAGCGGAGGCCCGCCAGCAACTCCTCGAGGCGGCAGGCGAAGAGCTCGAAGTCGATGCGGGCGATCTCGATACTGACGGCCGGGGCAACATCCACGTCAAAGGTGCGCCGAGCCGCACGATCACCGTCGCCGACACCGCCGTTGCGGCCCAGTTCTCGCAAGGCCGCACCATCTCCGGCCGCGGCATCTTCCTGATCCCCCCGTCGGGCGCCGACCCCGAGACCGGGGAGATGACGCCCGTCACCACCTTCGCCCACGCAGCCCTGATCATCGATGTCGAGGTCGACGACGAGACCGGAGAGGTCACGGTCACCGAGATCAACTCCGCGTATGAGGTCGGCCGCGCGCTCAATCCAAAGCTGGTCGAGCAGCAACTGATCGGCGGCGCCTGGATGGGGGTGAGCCACGCGCTCTACGAGACGACGGAGCCCTACTATCCAGATCGCGCCCACGGAGCCGAGGATTTCAACGCCTATCTGATGCCGGGACCGGGCGAGATCGTGCCCCACACCATCGCCGTCCTGGAGCGCCCCGCCGAAGACGCCCCTTACGGGGGCAAAGGACCGGGCGAAATGTGCGCCAACCCGGTGCTGCCGGCGATCGCCAACGCAATCCACGACGCGATCGGCATCCGCTGCGACGCCCTCCCGATCACCCCCGAAAGAGTCCTGCGCGCCCTTCGGGCCCAGGGCGGTGCCCGCCCGAAGGCGAACCTGCCATGACCCGCGCGTTCGAGCCTCCCCGCGCGCTGACATCGGCAGCGGCACGCGCACTCCTCCTACGGGCAAGGTGCAAGACGGGCCAACGGCCAATGTCAGACGCGGAGCCGAATGCGCGCGACCGGACCGAGACCAGCTCCGCACCGCTCAGTCGCACCTCGACCCATGCCGCCGTGGCGCCGCTGGCCGTCCTGCATCAAGCGATCACCCACCCCGAGCATGCGGCTGCGTTAGAACTCCAGGCAATGCGCCAATCGGGAGGGCGCAGCCAGGTCTACCCCGGTCCGGCAACAGGCAGCGACACCGCCGCGACAGCCGTTCAGGGACACAGGAGGATCCGCACCGCCACCCCCAGGCTCGTCTCGCGGCGCGGCGTCCATCCCGCTCCGCCGCGCTGGCGGGACGCGGGTGGGTGGGTGGGGCGGCCCGCCCGCGCGGCACCCGAGCCACCCCAAAGGGTGGAGCGGCGATGAGCGTGCGCCCCCGCATCAACGGGATTGAGACGCCAGAGGCGCTCGCGCAGGCGCTTGAGGGCGCCCAGTACCTCGCCGGAGAAGACCTCGCGACAGCGACCTACCTCGCCCTGGCGCTCGGCAAGCCGCTCCTCCTCGAAGGGGCACCGGGCGTCGGCAAGACCGAGGCCGCCAAGGCGCTCGGCGCTGTGCTCACACGGACCGTGATCAGGCTCCAGTGCTTTGAGGGGATCGACGCGGCGGCCGCGCTCTATGAGTGGAACCATCCCGCACAGATGCTCGAAATCCGCCGTGCAGGCGACACGGTCGACCTTTATGCAGACCGCTTCCTCCTTGCGCGCCCGCTCCTCCAAGCGCTTCGCGCCGCGGAGACGTCGCTCCTCCTGATTGACGAGATCGACCGGGCGGATCCCGAGTTCGAGGCGTTCCTCCTGGAGTTCCTGTCGGACTTCGCGATCTCGATCCCCGAAACGGGCACTGTGCGTTCGGCGACGCCGCCCGTGGTCGTCCTCACCTCGAACCGGACCCGGGACTTGCACGAGGCCTTGCGTCGGCGCTGCGTCTACCACTGGATCGATTACCCCGAGCCGGGGCTCGAGGCACGCATTGTGCAGGCGCGTGCAAGTGGCGTGGCGCGGGAGACGGCCGAAGCGGTCGTGGCCTCCATCGGTCTCTTGCGGGCCGAGCCGCTGATCAAACCTCCAGGCGTTGCCGAGACGGTCGAGTGGGCAGAAGCTGCGACGCTTCTCCACGCGCAAGGCGCACGCTGGCCCGACGCGTTCCGCCGCGCCATCGGGGTCGCCCTCAAAGATCAGGACGACCTCACCTACGTGGCGCCGCGTCTGGACGCGCTTCTCCCCGGTGAGGCCGCATGATCGATCTCAGGGCACAGTCCGCCCCGCTCAAGTCAAAGGCTGCCACCGTCCGTCGCACCCTGGCCTTTCGTTCAGGGAGGGCGGCATGACCCTGCCAGCCGGTGTGCGCCCATTCACCGATTTTGCGAGCCTCCTGCGCGCCCACGGGTTTGCTGTTGCGCCTGACCAGACGATCCTGTTTCTCGACGGCCTCCGGCAGCTCGGCCCTCGATCCATCACTGACGTCTATCGCGCGGCCCGCGCGCTCTTTGCGATCCCAAAGGAGCGGGAGGACGAGTTCGACGCGCTCTTTCGCGCGCATTTCCTCGGCCAGACCGTCGCTGCGGAGGCGGAGGGCCAAGAGGACAGCGTCGAGGCGCGTGAGGCGGCGGGCCAGGACGAGACCGCGGAGATGGACGAGGCCGAAGACAGGCCGGGCGACGAGGCCTCCGTGGCCGAGCGTCTCGGGCAGAGAGATCTGGCCAGCCCCGACGCCGAAGCCAAGCTCCGCCGAAGCGACCTGCCCACGCGGCGCAGTCTGCGCCATGCGCCTGCCAAACGCGGGCGGCGGATCGACCTCCATCGCACCCTCCGGGCGGCCGCGCGGACAGATGGTGAAGCGCTCACCCTGAATCGCCTCAAGCGGCAGACCCGCGAGCGGCGTATGGTGGTCCTGATCGATGTCTCGGGCTCGATGGCGGAGCACACGGAGGGCGCGCTCCGCTTTGCCCATGCGCTCGTCCAAACGGCCGAGCGGGCGGACGTGTTTACGCTTGCCACACGCCTCACGCGGATCACGCCGGCGCTGCGCCCGACGCCACTCGGCCGCGCGCTTGAGGCGACGTCCCGCTTGGTGGCCGATATCGACGGCGGCACGCGTCTCGGCCCGGCCCTGGCCGCGTTCCTCTCGGTGCCTCGCTATGCCGGGCTCGCGCGCGGCGCGGCGGTGCTGATCCTCTCGGACGGGTTGGAGCGGGGCGCGCCCGACGAGCTGGTCGAGGCGGTCCGCCGCCTCTCCCGCCTTGCATGGCGGCTCGACTGGTTGAGCCCGCTCGCGAGCGAGACGGGCTTCCGGCCCGAGACACAAGCCCTTCGGGCGATCCTTCCCGACCTCGATGCGCTCGTCGACGGATCGACGCCCGAGCGTTTGGCCGCGCACGTCAAAATTCTGGGCACGCTGCGATGATCGACGCGCATCACCACATCTGGCGTCAAAGCGACCTGCCCTGGCTCCTCGGCCCGGAAAAGCCTCGGATCTTCGGGGCTTATGGCGAGATCAAGAGGGATTACCTGATTGAGGAGTATCGCGCCGACATCGCCCGATCCGGCATCAAGGCATCGGTCTACGTGCAGGCAAACTGGGCGCCCAACTGGGCCGCGGACGAGGCGACCTGGGTCCAGGCCACAGCGGACGCGACGGGCTGGCCACAGGCCATCGTCGCCTTCGCCGATGTGACTGAGCCCGACATCCATCCAGCGCTGAAAAAGCTCTCGCAACACCCGCTTGTCCGCGGCGTGAGGCACCAGCTTCATTGGCACGAGAACCCCCTTTACCGGTTCGCCCCTGACCCCGATCTGGCCACCGAGCCCACAGTCCAAAGAAACATTGCAGCCCTCGCGGAGTATGGCTGGAGCTTCGATCTGCAGGTCTTTGCGCCCCAGATGACCGGCGCCGCAAAGCTCGCCAAGGCGTGCCCCGAGGTGACCTTCATCCTCCAGCACGCCGGCATGCTCGAGGATCTCTCGAAGACCGGGCGGAAGGCCTGGCGGGACGGCATGCGACGCCTCGCGGACCGGCCCAACGTCGTCACCAAGATCTCGGGCCTCGGCACGTTCCTGCGCCGGAACGACCCGGCCCACATCGCCGATGTGACAGGCGAAACCCTGGAGATCTTCGGGGCAGAGCGCTGCCTCTTTGGCTCCAACTTCCCGATCGAGAAGATCTGGACGCCCTTCAAACCCTTGATCGACGCCTGTCTCGCCGCCGTCCCGCGCGAGATGCGGGCGGCGGTCTTCACCGACACTGCGGCGCGGGTCTACCGCCTCTGAGCCGCCACCAGGGAGAACCAAGATGGCCCTCACAATCCACATCCTCGACTACGGCGACATTGAGCTCGAGACCTCGTTCCTTGTCCTTGGGCACGAGTGCGGCCGCGTCCGACGCGTGCCGGTCTACGGCTTTCTGATCCTGGGCGGCACCTACCCGATCCTGGTCGACACCGGCTACCGCGACAACGCCATCATGGAGAGCCTCGGCATGCGCGGCCTCCAGTTCCACGACAACATGATCGAGCAGCAGCTCGCCAAACACGGACTGAAGCCGGGCGACATCCGCTACATCCTGCACACCCATCTCCACATCGACCACGCCGGCAAGGACGACAAGTTCCCGATGAACACAACCGTGGTCATCAACCGCCGCGAGATGGAATTCTCGGTTTCGGGCATCATGTACCCGCAATACCCAAAGCCCGACATCCTGCACCTGGTCGAGAGGATCTACGAACCCTCGGCGATGCGCTTCCTCGACCTCGAGATCACGCAAGCCGAGGAGATCATCCCAGGCGTCTGGTGCGAGCCCGCGGGCGCCCACACAGAGGGCTCGATGAATGTGGTGGTGGAGACGGCCGAGGGTCTCGCCAACATCTGCGGCGACGTGATCTACGACTTCAACGACCAGATCGTGAACCATGTCTACACGAACAACGACATGGAGCCGCGGGTGACCGGCAACCATGCCGGGCACAAACGGGAGGAGAAGGCCCAGATCAAGCGGCTCCTCAACAATTACCGCTTCCTGCTTCCGATCCACGATCGCCCCGCCAAAATTGAGCATGGCCAGGTGGTTGGTCGCCTCGGGATGACGGTGCCCGGCCCGATGACAGAGACCCTGCCCGCGCGGCAGTGGTTCCCGGCCTGAGGACGCGCGCTATGATGTCACCGGATTGTGAGTGGCGCGTGATCTCGCCGCGGGACTACGCCATGGAGGGTCCGAAGAACCACAGAGGTCGCGCAGCACATGAAAAAGCAGCGCCGGAAGACGTCAAAAAAGCGCAGCCGCACCACGGCGGCGGCGCCCGCCTCGCCCGAGCGGCGGGGGGCGCTCCTCACGCTTCGCAATGGAGCAGTCGCAGCAATCGGCCTCTCCATCGGGGGCGTCTTCATGGTTCGCTCCGTCCAGGCGACGGTGGCCGAGCACGACTTGACACGGATCGGCAACGGGCGCGCCTCGATCGTGCAGATCCACGACCCACAGTGCCCGATGTGCCGCGCGCTTCAGCGCGAGACGCGGGCTGCCTACCGGGCGGTGGGCTCGGACGACCTACAGTATCTGGTCGCCGACATTCGGACCGCGGAGGGGAGCGCGCTCGCCGCGCGCCATGGCGTTGGCCATGTGACGCTCGTTCTCTTCGACCGCTCGGGCGAGGCGCGGGAGATCCTGCCGGGGCACCGCGAGCGGGACGAGCTGCAGACCGCCTTCGAGGCCCATCTGAGGCGCCGCTGACGCGGTCGGGCGGTGCGGCATGAGCCACACCGCCACTGACGCCCGCTTCGCCGCCCTCATCGCCCTCGACGCCCCCGTCCACCGCCTCGGCGCCGGGTTCACCTTCACCGAAGGCCCGCTCTGGCATCCGGTCGAGGGCCATTTGATCTTCTCCGACATGCCCGGAGACGTGCGCCGCCAATGGACGCCCGAGGGCGGGGTGACCGAAGTCGCGCGCCCGTCCAACAAGGGCAACGGCATGACCTATGACGCGGACCTGAACCTTCTGGTCTGCGAACACGCCACAAGCTCCGTCGTCCGCATCCGCCCCGACGGCCGGCGCGACGTTCTCGCGTCCCATTTCGAGGGACGCGCCCTCAACTCTCCAAACGACATCTGCGTCGGGCGCGACGGGGCGATCTACTTCACCGACCCGACCTATGGGCGGATGCCCCATTTCGGCGTGCCCCGTCCGCTCGAACAGGGCCACCGCGGCGTCTACCGCCTGCCGCCCGGTCATGCGCCCGGCGCTGAGCCGGAGCTCGTCGTCGACCGCTACATGTTCACCCAGCCGAACGGCCTCTGCTTCTCGCCATGCGAGCGCTGGATGTGGGTCAACGACACCGAACAGGCCAACATCCGAAAGTTCGACGTCGCACCCGACGGGCGTTTGGTCAACGGACGGGTCTTCGCCTCTGGCATCAAGGACGCGCTCCGCCCGGGCGTCCCAGACGGCATGAAG
>JBCCWM010000154.1:0-9884 GCA_039193505.1 Pseudomonadota bacterium
ATTTCGGCGTGCGCTGCGCAAAGGATCTGGAAACATGGCCGGAATGATGTTCCGAACGGGCGCCCAGGCGTCACTTATCGCGCTCGCTGTCGCGGCGGGCACACCGCTCACGGCGACAGCTGGGGATCGCGCAGTTTTGGTAGGGGCCGGCATCTATCCCCATCTCGAGGATGCCGACCTTCCCGGACCGCCCCAAGATGTCTCGCGCATGCGGGCGATGCTGATCGAGGACATGGGTTTTGCCCCTGACGAAATCACGACGCTCGTCAACGAGGAGGCAACAAGGGACAACGTCCTCGCGGCCATCCGCCGCGAGTTGATCGGCGAAACGCAAGCGGGCGACCGGGTTGTGTTTTACTTCTCCGGCCACGGCGATCGGCACAATTTCGGGGGCCGCGGCGAGGAGGACGGGCTCGACGAGTTTCTTCTTCTCACCGATCTTGGACGGAAGGACGCGCTCGGGGTTTTGGTCGACGACGAGATCAACGCGCTCTTCTCGCCGATCTCGGACCGAAACGTGATGATCGTGGTCGACGCCTGCCACTCGGGCACCATCAGCCGGAGTGCGAGCGCCGCGCTCGAGCGTGGGCGGACGCCAGTGTTGCCGCCGTCGATCTTCGAGGGGCTCACAGGGCTTGATGCCGTGGTCCGGAGCTCCGAAGGTGCCGAGAACACTCTGGTTCCGGGCCAAAACCACATGAGCGTCTGGTCCGCGGTCGCCCAGGACGAAGTCGCGATCGGCGTCTCGACGCCGAGCGGGGAGGCCCGCGGGATCTTCACGACGATCTTCATGGCCGGCCTCGACGACCTCGCCGCGGATTTCAACCGAAACGGCACCGTGTCAAATGCGGAGCTGCTCCGCTTTGTGCGCCGCGAGTCCGCCCGGTACTGCGCCAACTCGGAGTTTTGTCAGCAGCACGGCGGCAGATTGACGCCGGAGTTCAGCGGACCGATCGGTCAAACGGCGGCGCTCGGCAGTGCGCGGATCGTCCAGCCCGAGCCAACGCCCGAGCCCGCTCCGGCACCCGTTGTTGAGCCGCCGAAGGCTGATCCGGGGCCGACGGCAGAGCCGGCGCAACCCGAGCCGGAACCCACGCCAACCGCCGACCCCACACCGACGCCGGGCCCAGGGCTGACCCCCTGGACCCCGCCAGCACCGACGGGGACCGCGCTGCCCTTCGAAGAAACGGATCCGCCCGCGGAATTGAACGGCCCTGGTGTGTTGACGGATCTCTTTGTGCCGCAGAACGCCGCGGGCCTCCGCGTCTCGATCCGGCCGGGCACAAACCTGCGCCTTGAGGATGAGGTCATGTTCGAGGTGGATGCGGGCCGCGGCGGGCAGCTCATCCTGCTCGACTACAACCCGGAAGGAGAGCTGTTCCAGATCTTTCCGTCGCGCCTCTCAACTCGGGGTGCCGGTCGCTTGCGGCCCGGGACGAATGTCGTCATCCCCGAGGCGCTCAGCGCCAGTGGCCGACCAATCAGGATCCGCGTGACGGAGCCTGTCGGGCGCGGCCACCTGATTGCGATCCTGATCGAGGACGAGCTCCGCTCGATCACGGATCTCTTGCCGCGTGATGTCAATCTCGACCCGATCCCCGATGCCAGCGGACATCTCTACCGCCTGGCGGAGGAGCTCAACCGCATGCAATCGACCGCCGCTGGCCCGCGGGAGAGCCGCTGGTCCTCGGTCGTCCTACCTTACACCATCACCCAGTAGACCCGAAAGGAGAGGATCCCGATGTCTGTCATCTCATCCCCAACCCCGGTTCTTGCCGGACTGCTTCTGCTCGCGACGCCGGCCCTTGCGTGCCCGGACAGAGAAGCGGCCATCGCCGCCATGGAGGCGCGCGACTTGGTCGGCGCGGACGCTCTCTATGAACGCGTTGCCGTCGATCCGGCCTGCGACGATGCCTTCCGCACGTGGCTTGGGCGCGGCCTGGCGCGCGAAACCTTCCGCGACGCGCTGGCCGCGCCGGATCCGGCGAGCCAGCGGGCGCTCTACACCCGCTCGCTCAGCTACGCGCCGCATTGGCGCACATATGACGCGCTCGCCGGGCTCTCAACGGCCGAGGGGGCGCACACCGACGCCGCGCGCCATCTCCAACAGGCGATCAACCTTCTGAACGAGGGACCGCCCGAGGACAGCGCGACGGAAGAGGAGATCGCGGCCCTGGTCACGCGCGCGTCACAGGCGATGCTCCTCGCCGACGAGGTGGTCGAGATCCCGAAGACCCGATCCGGCGCTCCGGGCGGGATCTTCAGCCCCAACATCCGCGGCTTCGCCGTCGAAGAGGTGGAAATGGCCATCGCCTTCGAGTTCGACAGCGTCATCATGACAACGCGCGGCCAAGGCTATGCGCGCCAGCTTCTGTCCTACCTCATGGACGAGGAGCCGGCGATGATTACCCTCGAAGGGCATACGGACCCCCTCGGCAGCGATGACTACAACAAGGGTCTTTCGCTCCGTCGGGCCGAAGCGGTCGAGAGTTTCCTCAAGGCCAATGGCTACACCGGCCTGATCCAGATCGTCGGCAAGGGCGAAACGGAGCTGCCGACGCCGCCCGAAGGGGTCCGGGTCGACAGTGAGGACTACAACCGCATCGCCCGCCGGGTGGTGATGGTGCGCGGCTAGAGCGATGCTGCGTCTGGCCCTCCTCTGCGCGGCGATCGCGCTGCTGCCCCTTCGGGCAGCAGCAGAAATCTATGCCCTGGTGATCGGAGTGGATGCGTATCGCCACATCACACCGCTCGCGGGGGCGGTCAACGACGCCAATGACATCGCCGACGCGGTCTCAGGCCTCGGTCCGGCGGAGCTCGTCAAACTCACGGACGAGGCCGCCACGCGAGAGCGTATCCTGGCCACATGGGACGGGTTTCTCGCCAAAGCGGCGCCGGGCGACACGATCCTCGTCACGTTCGCAGGCCACGGCTCGAACGAGCCCGCAGCCCATCCGGGGACCGAGATCGATGGCCGCGACGAGACGCTCCTCCTTGCCGGGTTCGACCCGCGCGGGCCAGGGGCGTCCGAGCGGATCAGGGATGACGAGATTGCGGCCCGGATCGCGGCTCGCGTTGACGTCACTCACATCGTGGTGGCCGACAGCTGCCATTCGGGCACGGCAACGCGCAGCTCGCCCTTCGACCTGACCTATCGTTTTTTTGCGCATGGCGAGCTGGTCGACGATCCGCTGCCGCCGCCCCCACCCCCACCTGCCGGGGAGATCGCCTCTGGCAACACAGTCTATTTCGGCGCTGTCTCCGACCGCGAGAAGGTGCCCGAGATCGGCATCGATGGGCAGATCCGAGGGGCGCTCAGCTACGCCTTCGCGGATGGCCTGCGTGGGCAGGCGGACCGCAACGATGACGGCCAGATCACCAAGGGCGAACTCGAGACCCATGTCCGACGCTTCGTGAAGTCGGCCCTTGCGGGCCGGCAGCGGCCGCAGATCGCGCCGCTCGGGCGGATCGATCAGCCACTCTTCGAGCGTCCGCGCCAGGCGCCTCTGCCGGAGCCTGCCTTCTCGACCCCGTTTGAGGCGCTGCCCCCCTTGCCGATTGTGTTCGTCGGCGAGAGCACGGGGCGGATCGACATCACGGATTTCGTCGGCGTGGTGCCTGCTGAAGCCCAGGCCCACCGCGGGATCATCGTCGATTTCGACCTGCGCGAGATCCGGACGAGTGCGGGCGACATGCTGCGCCGGCTGACGCGGGAGGTCGGCTACGACTGGCGCGATCAGATCCAGACCACAATCGACAAAATGCGCGCGGTCCGCGCGATCGAGGCGAGCGCGCTCTCCGGGACGCTCGACGTGTTCCTGCCATTGGGGGATGAGGTCTATTTGGAGGATGAGGAGGTCCAGATCCTCATCGGCGGGCGCGAGACCCCGTACGCCACTGTGCTGAACTTCTCGCCCAATGGCGACATTCAGTACCTCTATCCCCTGACGACACCACTCCTCGATCCGCAGGGCCTCTACGACGATCCCGTGTCGATCGGCGCCGAGCTGCCGCTTGATTTCTTTGCGCGCATAGGCCCGCCATTTGGCGCTGAGTATGTTCTGGTCATTGAAACGCCGGAGGAGGTTGATCCTGGGCTGGAATTACTTCACATCCACAATAGGATCCGCCGCGCAGCATTTCGCTTCAACGGTCAGTCCGAGATCGTGGCTTTTTGGAACGAAATGCACATTCAACTTGCAGATCAGGACTACGATGTCGGGCTGCATGTCTTTTTCACCCGGGACCAGTCCCGGACCACAAGGTGACGATTTCAATTCTTCTGTCTCCGGCCATTGCAGCGGCCGGTGTCGGGCTGGCCTATGTTGTTGAGCGCACGACGACCACGCCCGCAGCGCGTCTCGGCCAGTCGGGTGCATTCTTCTTCGCGCCGCTTCCAGCGTTGGTCTTTGCTGCCGGCGGGGCCAACGGGACCGATCCGCTCGGTCTTCTTATGCTGGTTTTGCTGACGGCGGGCGGCGTTCTCGACCTCCGCTACGGGGCTGTCCATGACGTTCTGGTCCTGCCAATGATCGGGCTCAGCATCTCCATGGCGCTCCTTGATCCGGAGAAGCGGATCCATCTGCCCTTTATCGTCTTCTTCCTGATCCCGTTTTTCTTTGTGAACCTGACGAAATCCGTGGGTGAGGCGGACATAATAATTTTTTTCTGTATTCTCGTCATGTTCGGCCCATTCGGTGCGATCACGACGCTTTTGGCGGCTGTGCCACTCTTTCTGGTGTTTGCGATCGTGCTGCGGTTCACCGCGCCGGGCCAGAAGTTCGCGCCTTTTGTGCCGGCGCTTGCCATTGGATTTGCCTGCACCCTGAACATGTGATGCGCGCCGCGCCGACGGCGCGCCCTAACCGCATAAAGGAGATGGAGATGGCTATGCCACGTGATGCTCTGATCTCGATGATGATCGCCATGGCGGTCGGTGTCGGCCCGGCGGCCGGCCAGTTCCTGTCTGCGGCCGAATCTGATCCGCGTGTGATGGGATGGATGGAGGGCTTTCCGCCTCCGCCCGAAAAGCTGATCACACAGCCGGATGCAAACTACTTTGGTTTTCCGAAGCTTCGATGGTCGGTCTGCCATCTGAGGGAGTTCTTGCCGACGGAGGAGATCAGCCGCGGCCTTGCCGCCCCAGTGCCCCTTCCGGTCCTGCCACCAGAGGAATTTGCGGCGGCTGAAGCGGCCATCGACGCCCTCACCTTCACGCCGCTCGGCGAGGGAGGAGAGATGACATGGGCCCAGTCCCTCGACGCCAACTACACCGATGGGATGCTGATCCTCCACCGTGGGCGCATCGTCTATGAGCGGTACTTCGGGTGTCTTGAGGAGGAAGGGAAGCACGCGGCGATGTCGATGACCAAGTCCGTCACCGGGCTTCTGGCCGAAATCATGGTGGCCGAGGGCAGCCTCGACGACACCCGCCTGGTGCGAGAGATCATTCCGGAGATCGGCGACAGCGCCTTTGCGGCGGCGACCGTCCGCGACGTCATGGATATGACGACGGGGGTGCAGTACTCCGAGGACTATTCCGATCCGAACGCGGACATCTGGCTCTACTCCGCCGCAGCCAGTCCTCTGCCAAAACCGGAGGGGTACTCGGGACCTGACGGGTACTGGGAGTATCTGCAGCAGGTCCGGCCCGAGGGGGAGCACGGGGCGGCCTTCCACTACAAGACCATCAACTCAGACATGCTCGGCTGGATCGTAAGCCGGGTCTCGGGCCTGGCCGTGACGGATCTCGCCTCCGAGCGGCTCTGGCGGCCCATGGGTGCTGAGCAGGACGCCTACCTGACCGTCGACGGCAAGGGTGTGCCGTTTGCCGGGGGCGGGCTCACGGCGGGGCTCCGCGATCTCGGACGGCTGGGCCTCCTGATGTTGAACGGCGGCGAAATTGCGGGCCGGCGGCTCTTTCCGGCGGAGGTGGTCGAGACCATTCGCGCCGGCGGTGATCGGGCCAAGTTCGGCAACGCCTACGCTTCGCTCGCCGGCGGCAGTTACAAAAGCCAGTGGTGGGTTTTTCACAACCCAAACGGCGCGTTTGCAGCGCGTGGCGTGCATGGCCAGACGATTTATGTCGATCCGACCGCTGAGATGGTGCTGGTCCGTTTCGCCTCGTTTCCGCGGGCGCAGAACGCTCACATCGATCCGACCTCGCTGCCCGCCTACGATGCGGTGGCTGAGTTCCTGATGTCCCGCTAGCCGGCGACAGGCAGTGTTACAGTGGCGCGGAGCCCGCCCTCCGCCCGGTTCGCGAGCGTCAGAGTGCCACCTGAGGCCGTAACGATGGTGCGCGCGATCGAGAGACCGAGGCCGGCGCCGCCGGTCTCGGCGTTCCGGCTCTCCTCGCCGCGCACGAAGGGTTCGAAGACGGTGCTCAATGCGTCCTCGGGGATCCCAGGCCCCTCATCCTCGATCGTGATGATGGCGGAGAGGCCTTCTTTGGTCAGTGCGATCTCGGCGCCACCGCCGTAGCGTTTGGCGTTGTCGATCAGGTTGCCGATGGCCCGGCTCAGGGCCACGGGGCGCACCCTGACGGTGGCATCCGTGACAAACCTGAGGTTGGCGCCGCGCTCCTCGGCCAGGCGGGCCAGAGCGGCGCCGAGATCGACCTCGGTCCGAGCTTCTGCCTCGCCGGTGCCGCGGGCATAGGCAACAAGACCGTCCGCCATCACCGTCATCTCGTCGAGCGTCTGGATCATTGGGGCAACGTCGCCCTCGTCGAGAAGCTCCAGCCTGATCCTGAGGCTCGTGATCGGTGTGCGGAGATCGTGCCCGACCGCGGCGAGCGTGCGCATCCGCTCAGCATCGAACCCGGCGATGCGGGCTTGCATTTCGTTGAAAGCGGTCGCCGTCTCGCGAAACTCGCGCGGTCCGGTTTCCTCCAGCCGGACGCTCCGGTCTCCGCGCCCCGAGGCTCGCGCGGCCGCCGCAAGGTCGCTGAGAGGGCGCGTCAGGCGCCTCACGAACAGGAGACCAACCGCGAGGACCGCGGCAAGAGAGGCGCCGAGGACCAGAAGAAACACATCCGCTTCGGGTCCTGGCGGCCTTCGCTCCCCCCGCGACACGACGTTCAGCCACCCGGCACCGTCGCCGAGTGCGACTGAGACGGCGACCGTCTCGCGTGCACCCCATCTGCCCCGATCGCTGACGAGAATTGCGGCCCGGACGTCGCGTCCCTCGAAAAACGCGGACAAGGTTCGGGTGAGGGCGGCGGATCTCGGTGCGCTTGGCACGTCGGCGACAGTGGGCTCGCGGTCGACGGAGACGCGTGAGAACCGGGTCGAGGCCGCACGCGCCACCCGGCTCCGCCGCGCTTCTGCGGCCGCTTCGACCGCAGGCAGGAGCGAGACGACACGCTCCACCTCCCGCTCAACGAGCGCTGCCCGGTCGAGGCGCACCCGATCGAAGGTCAGAACGGCGAAGGCCGCCCCGTTCGCCACGAGAAGGGTCGCGGCGAGGAGGAGCGAAAACCGCCCGGCCAGGCCGTCCAACCACCTCATGCCGAGACCACGTCGGTGGCGAGCCGGTAGCCTCCGCCCCACTCGGTCACGATCAGGCGCGGTGCCTTCGGATCCTCCTCGATCTTGCGGCGGAGGCGGCTGATGGTGTTGTCGATGGCCCGGTCATAGGCTTTCGCGTCGCGGCCCGCGGTCAGATCCAAGAGCCGGTCGCGCGACATCACGCTGTGGGGACGATCGAGGAGCACGCTCAAGAGCCGGCTCTCCCCGGAGGTCAGCGCCACGACCCGACCATCTTTATGGGCAATCTCCTGCGCCGCCGGGTCGTGACACCACGGACCAAAGCGGCGCCGGCCCGTCGCAACTTTGGCCTCGGGCTGCGGTGCGCGGCGAAGGACAGCGCGGATCCGGGCCAGCAGTTCTCGCGGGTTGAAGGGCTTGACGAGATAGTCGTCCGCCCCGAGCTCGAGACCGACGATCCGGTCGGTCTCATCGGCCATCGCCGTCAGCAAGATCACCGGCGGCCCCCCCTCGGAGACCAGCCATCGGCAGAGGCTGAGCCCGTCCTCACCCGGCATCATCACATCGAGGACGACAAGGGCCGGTGTGCTCTCAGCCAGAGACCGCCGCGCTTCGCCCGCGTTCGCGGCGAGGACTGTGCGGTAGCCCTGCTTTCTCAGGTATTGGCCCAGTGGCTCGCGAATGTCGCGCGCGTCGTCGATGATGAGGATCTGGGGCTCCGGAGTGTCCATAACCCTGGAATACGGTGTTCGGGGACCAGTGTCGCGGCCTGGCGGATGCTGATTTGTCGCCGTATGTCGCGGGTCCGCGCTCTGCGACAGATCGCGACAAACCAAGCCCGTGGCTGACACACATCGAGGCGCTGGAGCGCGCATATCCCAGCAATCGAAGGCAGCACCCTTCGTTTTGACAGAGAAAGGATACCCCATGTCGAAAGTCACCCATGTCGGTCTTGTCGCCCTCACCCTCGCTGGCGGCGGCGCCCTGCTTGCCACCGCTCAGACGGCCCCCTCGGACGGCGCCGAGGCGACCGCGCAGGTTGAGCGCGTCGATCACCGGAGCCGGGACGGACATCGCGGCGGCCAGATGCGGCGGGGCGGGCGCGGCTTTGGCGGCGAGATGTTCCGCACGGTCTTCGATGCTGCCGACGTCGATGGCGATGGCAGCGTGACGGCAGAGGAGGTCGATGCCTACCGCGCCGCACAGATCGCGGCGGTCGACACGTCCGGCGATGGCGCGCTCACGATAGAAGAGTTCGACACGCTCTACCGTGCCTTCACGCGGTCGCGGATGGTCGATGCATTTCAGGCTCTGGACGCCGATGGCGACAGTGTGATCAGCCCGACTGAGATCGACACGAGCGTTGCACGCTTGATCGAGCGGCTTGATCGCGACGGCGATGGCACTCTTACGCTGCAGCGCCCGGGGCGCCGCGACGACAACTGATCGGCGCGGGGCGGTCGGTTCGCCGCCCCACCGCCATCGCGAGAGTGGGCTTGAGCAGTGCGGAGGCATGAGCACCCATGCACATGCCCTGTGCAATGGGTGGGTGTGGGCTCATTTGACGCCGTCCACATGCCACCTGTAGCACTTGCTAAAGGTTAATTTAAGACCAGGAGCCCATTTTGGCGACATCGAGGCTGCCTCAGCAAGACCCGCACGGTGTGAGGGAGGTGCCGGAAAAGAGCCTCGAGGTCGCGATCGGCAGGACGGTACGTGCGTTTCGTCTGAAGCAGGAGATCACTGTGGCGGACCTCTCGGTCGCCACGGGGCTCTCCACCGGGATGCTCTCGAAGATCGAGAACGGTCTTACGTCTCCGTCCCTCAAGACGCTGCGCGCACTCGCCGACGCGCTTTCGGTTCCTCTGACGGCCTTCTTTCGCCAATACGAAGAGAACCGAGTGGCCGTCCACACCAAGGCCGGCGCCGGAGTGGAGTTGGACCGCGAGGGGACGCGCGCGAACCACCAGTATAAGTTGCTCGGCCATATCGGGGCGAACGCAAGCGGCGTGATCGTCGAGCCCTACATCATCACGCTGACGGGGGAAGCCGACGTCTTTCCTACGTTCCAACATGCAGGGATCGAGACGATCTACATGCTCGAGGGCGCCGTAACCTACCGCCACGGCAGCAAGACCTACACGCTGCACGCCGGCGACACTCTCTTTTTCGATGCGGACGCACCGCATGGACCGGAAACGCTCGTCGAGCTGCCTGTCCGGTTTTTGTCCGTGATCTGCTATCCTCAGACCACCTAGTTGTGCGCCCCCAACGCTTCGCCCCCCCGGTTTCGGGCGGCGGTGATCTCGTTCGGGTCTGCGCGCCGAATGAAGGGGGTTGCTTCCGTCTCGTTGGGGCCCTCGATGAAGCGGTTGAGTGCCGTTTGGAGGTCGA